>NZ_JCASPU010000002.1:0-159512 GCF_059682825.1 Streptomyces sp. JLSY215 | reverse complement strand
TGCGGGGATGCCGGCGGCGCGGGTTGCTGAGGCGGTTGCTGAGGCGGCGGTGCGGGAGCGTGAGACGGCCGAGGAGCTGCGGTCTCCGGGGCCGGTGGAGCGCGGTCTGGTCGCGTCGGATCCGGAGGAGCTCGCCGCGATGTGGGCGGCGCGGCATGCGGAGTGGCGGCGGGTGCAGGCGCTGATGGAGGCGTCGGGCTGGGCGGTGTACGAGCCGGAGCGGGACAGCGCCGGCTCGGCGTGGGCCGCTGAACGGCAGGCCCGGCGGGAGCGGGCCATCGCCGCGCGTACCGCGTACCAGGAGCGGCGCCGTGAGGCTGCGGACGAGGTGCGGGGCGAGGTGTGGTTGGCCGCGGAGCCGGGCCGGCTGCTGCGGCAGGCCGCGTCCCGTGCCGGGCTGACCCCGCACGAGGTACTGGCTCAGCTGGCGTCGCGGGTGGTTGTCGGTGAGAACGGTGCGGTGTCCGTCGAGCCTTTTATCCCGTCGCGCTGATTTCTGGCGGAGTTGCGGATTTGTTGAATTTCTGGATTGTGGAATCGGAGGGTCTGGGAGTGAGTAGCAAGACGGGTGAGATTCCGCTCTTTCCGCATCAGGTGGAGTTTGTTGATGCGGTTATCCGGGGTCTTTCGGGGCCGCTGGACGGGGTGATGCCTGCCCGGGGGTTGCGCGGGACGGTGGTGTCGGCGACCGGCACGGGCAAGACGATCTCGGCGGCCACGGCGGCGTTGCGGATGGTGCCCAAGGGGCTGGTGGGGGTGTTGGTGCCGACGCTGGATCTGTTGACGCAGACGGTGGAGGCGTGGCGGGCAGTGGGGCACAAGGGGCCTGCGGTGGCGGTGTGTTCGTTGGGGGCCGACCCGCTGCTGGAGGCGTTGGACGTGCGGTGCACGACCAATCCGACGCAGCTGGCGCTGTGGGCCGGTCAGGGACCGATGCTGGTGTTCGCGACGTACGCCAGCCTGGTGTCGCAGGGCTTGGAGGACGACCAGGACGGCGACGGGGAAGGTGCGGCCGACTGTGGGCGGGCGGGGGCGCCGGGGTGCCTGGAGCAGGCGCTGCGTGGCTCGTTTGGTCAGCAAATGGGCCCGTTTGACCTGTTGGTGGTTGATGAGGCGCACCGAACAAGTGGGGCAATTGGTAAGGCCTGGGCGGCGATTCACGATCAGGAGCGGATCCCGGCGGCGCGGCGGCTGTACATGACGGCCACACCGCGGCTGTGGGCGCCTGCTGTAGCGTCCCCCGGCGGATCGAGCCCGGAGGGCGCTGAGAGCGGCTCTGAGGGTGGTTCAGGGGCGCTGGGCGGGCGTTTGGTGGCGTCGATGGATGACGTCGAGTTGTACGGGCCCGTCCTCTACGAGCTCGGACTGATGGAGAGTATTGAGCGGGGCATCCTTGCCTCGTTCGAGGTGGATGTCCTGGAGATCCGCGACCCCGAGGCCCTGGGCGAGGGCGCCGATGCCGAGGAGGTGCGGGGCCGGCGCCTTGCCGCTCTGCAGGCGGCGCTGCTCAAGCACGCGGATGCCACCGGTGCGCGGAATCTGATGACGTTCCACTGGCGCACGATCGAGGCGATGGCGTTCGCGCGGGCGCTGCCGGAGACGGCCGCGGAGCTGTACGAGACGGACCCGGCGGTCTACCCGAAGCGCGTGGGGGCGGAGTGGCTGTGCGGGGAGCACCCGGCGGCGCACCGGCGGGTGGTGCTGGACCGGTTTGCGGACGGCCTGGACGCTGAAGGCTGGGTGACCGACCTGGGCATCCTGGCCTCTTGCCAGGTACTGGGCGAGGGTGTCGACATCCGCGGCAAACGCGGTGTCGATGGCGTGGTGTTCGCGGATACTCGCTCCTCGCCGGTGCAGATCGTGCAGATCACCGGGCGGGGCCTGCGCCAGGCGCCGGATGAGGGGAAGGTGGCGCGGCTGGTCGTGCCGGTCTTCCTGGGGGCCGGTGAGGACCCCGAGGACATGATGGCCTCCGCCAGTTACCGGCCTCTTGTAGCTGTTTTGCAGGGGCTGCGTGCACACGATTCCCGGCTCATCGAGCGCATGGTCCTGCGAGCGGCCACGTCTCGCGGGAAGGCCACCTCCGTCGTTGCCCTCGACCCTGTGCGCGAGGAGGACGAGGAGCAGCTGGCCGCCGACGAGGACAGGACGGACGGTGAGGCCGGCGAGGAGCAGGTCCAGGCGGCCGAGGAGCAGGGCGAGAGGGTTGAGCCCGCGGCCACCGGGAGCGCCAGCCTCGGTGGCGAGGACGAGGTAGACGGGGGCGAGGGTGTGCCGTTGCTGCGGTTCTCCCTGCCGCGCAACCCCAACGTCATCGCCGCGTTCCTGCGCACGCGGGTGCTTCGGCCGGACTCCGAGGTGTGGCTGTCCGGGCTCAACGCCCTGCGCAAGTGGGTTGAGGACGAAGGCCATGCCCAGGTGCCGATGGACACGGTCGTGCCGATCTCGGCGACCGAGAGCAATGGCGAGGGCGGCAACGGCGGCACCTACGCGTTGGGGGCGTGGGTCAGCGAGCAGCGCCGGGCGTTCCGCGCAGGGACGTTGAAGGCGTGGCGGGCGGAGCTGCTGGATGAGTTGGGCATGGTCTGGTCGGTCGTCGACGCCCGCTTCTACAAGAACCTGTCCGCGGCCCGGGACTACTTCGCGGTACACCGCACTCTGGCCGCGCCCAAAGACGCGGTGATCGACGGGGTGGCGGTGGGCCAGTGGCTCGCGAATCTCCGGAAGACGGGTGGCCTGGGCAAGGACGAGGAGCGCGCGACGGAGCGCCGGCAGGCGCTGGAACGAATCGACCCCTTCTGGAATCCGTCCTGGCCGTTCGAGTGGCAGCAGCGGTATGCCGCGCTCGCCGCGGTCCTGGCCGACGGAGCCACGCTCGCGGAGATCCTGCCCGGCGTCATCGTCAACGGCCAGGACATCGGCGCCTGGCTGCACGCCCAGCGCGTCGGCTGGGAGCAGCTGGGCGAGGGGCAGCGCGAGCGCCTGGCCGACCTCGGCATTGAGCCGCTGCCCGCCGCCGAGGAGACGCCGGTGAAGGAGGTGAAGGCCCGTAAGGGGGTCTCGGCGGCCTTCGAGCGGGGCGTCGCGGCCCTGACCCAGTACAAGGACCGCGAGGGACATCTGAAGGTCTCCAGGGGGCACGAAGAGGCCGTTGTGGTCGACGGTCAGGAGCACCTGGTGAAGCTGGGCGTATTTCTCTCGAACGCAAAATCGAGGCGCGGCAAGCTCACCACGGACGCGCTCCGGCAGCTGGCAGAACTTGGGCTGGAGTGGGCGTAGCCGGGCCGGGCGTAGACCGAAGGCGGTCTACGCCCGGTAGGTGGCATCGGCGTGGTCGATGTACGCGGCGGCCATGAGCGCGACGCCCTGGGCAGGGACGCCGCGTACCAAAAGCTCCACTCTCTGCTTGTTGACACTGATGCGGACCAGCCCGGATCCCCATAGCGACATGGCGTCACCTTCCTGGATGGGTCCGATCTTGGTCTGGATGATGCCGTCGTCGTGGAGGGGGCAGCGAGTCCGTGCCGTGTGGATGTGCAGTCGGCGTCCGGTGTCCTCTTCCAACTCCTGCATCGAGTACCAGGGACCTCCTTCGAACCCCGTCTTGACTGCGACTTCATCAAGTGCCGCAGCGACCTCCGACAGCCACGCCCGTGGGGGCGGGACCAGATCCAGATGCGGTTCCCAGGAGCAAGGGCGCCGGGGCGTACGTGTAGTCATGCTCGGAGATTGTGCCCAGCGCGGTGACCCAGGTCCGGCAGACTCTCCGCGGTGGATCTGGGCTGGTGGGCCAGTGCGGTGTCGAGCAGGATGCGGTCGACGGTCTCGTGCGGGGTGCTGTCGGCAGCGATGTCGGTCTCGATTCCACCGGGCAGCAGATCGAGGGGGCGGTACCAGTCGGCGCATCTGCGCCTCGCCGTACTCGCTCGCCTGCGGCTTGGGTGGCGTGGCGGACGAGGGTCTCCTCGTTCGGTACGTCCAGGGTGGAGTGGGTGAAGGCTCTGCGCGCCCCGCTGTGGCGCTGAAAGGCTCGGTCCGTCGTGATCGCCGAGAGCCAACGGAGGACATGTGAGCCAGCCGGAACAGCCCTGGCAGCCGGGCCCGAACGACCTGCTCTTCACCACCCACCTGATCAACCCGCACGGCGACCGGCACCTCGGGTTCAACGACGCAGACGGCCGCTTCTACCGACTGTGGCAGCACCGCCGGCCCGAGCCGCTGCACACCGGAGACGCGATCCTGCTGCGCCCCAGCGACGTCGACCAGATCATCAAGTTCTCCATGCTCTGGGTGAAGAGCCACCCGGCCGACCCGCGCAGCGACGCCCTGGCCGATGAAGTCGCCGCCGGGGCCAAGGCCGTCGTGCTGCACTTCGCCCAGGCCGCCCAGGCGCCAGTGCAGCGTTAGACCGGCGTCCCGTCCGCCGTGCCCCAGCCTCCGAGGAAGTCGGCCAGGGCACGGTCGCGACGGCTTGCCGCCCTCCCAGGCGGCAAGCCGTCCCAGCACGGAAGTGTTCCCGCACTGACTTAGAACTTCTGCTGTTCGGCACCGGGGGGTAGGAAACAGCTGGTGCTGACTGCCAAGAGGAGCGTGTTCGCGGGCTTGATGGTGTTGTCGGCGGTGATCAGAAAGCGTTCCTTGCGGTTCTTGGCGTACAGCGTGACTGTCGGACGACCCGGATCCTCCGTGTAGTCGGAGACGTCCACCCCGTGCTTCTTCAGTTCGTCTCGTAGATTCCTGACCGCTGCGATGTGGTCATGGGCGGGGAGACGGGCGTAGGTGGCGTAGGTGAGGGTGAACCTTCCGTCGTCCGCTACCTCGTCACCCTTTCCGACGCAGTCCTCGAAGTGCGTTTGAGGTGCCGGGTCATCGGCGATGTCCACCTGTGCGTAGTGAGCCATGGTCGAGGTGTACTGCTTGGCCCAGGCCAGGGTGTCCGCACGGCTCTTGCGTGGCAACGGTACGTTGGGGTTGTCATCGGGCTGGGACATGCAGGCTCCCGTCAGCAATGTAGTCAGAGCTATCAGCGCGAAGGATCGAACTCGGTTCATGTGGTGGACCTTCATCGGCTACGGGTGCGGCCCCATCGGCACGTCAGGGACGTCGGGGTTGTCCACAGGCTTCTTCGGGGCCGGGGTTGGGGTGACTCCAGCAATGATCTTTCCCTGGTTGAGGAGACTCTGACTCGGCCCGTGGTCGGTCTCGTCCCAGTACCCGCTGTGTCCGTGGGTGTCCACCTTGAATCGGTGTCCGCCGAAATTCTCCTGCACCGGATCAGGGCCAAGAGTTGCACCGGCCGCCATCTTGATGCCGTCGTCTTCGGCGCGGCCGATATAGACATGGTCGGGGTCGATATTCAGGTCCGAGGCCTTGTCGACGGTCATCCCGGGACTGCCAACGACAGCAATGTTGTCCGCGTCCAGCCCGCCGTGCTCTGATGCCGCAGCCCCGACTACCGTTGAGCCGTAGCTGTGCCCGATGACACTGAGGTTGGCCGGCCCGCCTTCGTGCGAGGCCCGCAGCCCGTGCGTGAAGTTTCGCAGCGCGGGCGCTGCGTCCTCGGCACGGCCTGTGCCAGCGACATCCAGGTTGCCTGCCTGGGAGACGGGAATTTCGGGAGCGTCGTAGCCGAGCCAGTAGACCATGGACGTCTTGGCATCTCCGTCGGCGATCTTCGCGGCATTCTGCATGCTGTCGATCCGGCTAAGCTGTCCGCCGGTGGATTCCATGCTGGTCGAGGTACCGGGCACGTTCACTCCGACATTGTCGGCCGTATCCGGATTCCCCATGGCGACAATCGCTTTTCCGTCGCCTTCGGAGTCGAAGCCGAGAACATAGAGCTGCTTTTCCCCGGTCACGCCGTCGCGCTTGTCCAGTTGCTCCTGCAGCATTTGCAGGTTGCTGTACCGCTTGTTGTAGTCGTCCTCAGAGTACTTGTCGTGGTACTCGTAGTTCTCCATCGCGCTCAGCTCTTGCTCCAGGGCGAGGCGGTTGGCGTCGTCACGGGTGGTGGACGGTAGCCCGTCGGTTCGGCCAACGATCTCCGGGTGCAGAGCCGTGTACGACTCTCGCATGTCTTCCGGCAGGAGCTTCCACCACTCTGCGGCAGCCTTGGGATCACTCGGCGGGTGAGGCTTACCGATATCGGTGTGCAGGTCCTTAGAAACCTGCTTGACATCCTCGCGCGCCTCTCCCGCCCGATCGGAGATATCGCCCGACAGAATGTCACCGCTCAGGCGCCCCAACGCCTTGGCAGCCTCATCACTCGCCTCCCGCGCCCGGTTCACGCAACGATTGATCTCTTGCTGGTAAGACACTATCGTGCCGAACGACTCCGCCTTGTCATTCTCTCCTTTACCCGGGAATACAGGGCCCGGGGACTGGCGAACATAGCCCGTGTCGTCCACCCACAGGCCCTCGCTCTCGCATTCCTTGACGGTACTGCGCAAGTGAATCTGCGCAGCGAGCATCTCGGACGCCGCGTCTCTGATCGTTTCGGATATTGCCATCGCTTCAGTGCGGACGATACCGAACCGGCTTTCCAGGTCTTCCAGGTAGAAAAGCGCGCTGTCGGCGTCATCCCCGGACCAGTTCGCATGGAGTGGCCCGGTTACCTTTGTTCGGTGCCGGTTGTCGAGCTCGTCCATGTGCATGGACAGCCGATGCCACGCCGTCGTTGCTTCATCGCAGTCCGAGAAGTCCTGCTTCAGCAGTCGCAGATAATGACTGGTCAATTCTTTGATGCTCCCCCGTTGGAACAGTTGTCACCGTCAGTCGATTCTCACCCGAAGGGGGAGTCACCGGTCGGCGCCCTCATTGGCTTGGCGTTCTGCATCTCGTCGGCGGTCCATTCGGCGCCAGCATCGCGACCGGGATGCGAAGCGTCCCCACGGTCCACAAACGCGGGGTTTGCCACCGGTGATGTCCCTTCGGACCCGACTGCTCCAGGGCCACCGGCACCGGCTCCGTCCGAGAGGCTGTCGCGCAGCGACGAGGCACCAGGCATGGCGTGCCGGCCTTCGGACCCGACTGCTCCGGGACCGCCGATCGTGGAGTCCGGTTGGAGACTGTCGCGCAGCAACCCGGAACCCGGCATCGCGTGCTGCCCCTCCGACCCAATGCCCCCCGGTCCACCGAATGCGGACATGGTTTGCGGCGCCGACTGGGCCTGAACACCCGTCGTCTCAAAGTCCTTGGACGCCGCGGCGTCGTTCCATTCGTGGCTGTCGGCACAGATCCTGAGGTTGGAGGCGCCTGTTGCGGCACGCTGGCGCATACCGTCAAGCGACGGCCCCCAGGTGTCGGCCACAGTCTGCAATGCCTCCGACAACGACCAGCCCCTGAGCGACGCCCCCGCGTCCTTGGTGGTACTGATCGCCTTGCGATTCTTGTCCGTCATGTCCTGGGAGATCGAGTCCTCCGCGTGAGCCGCGGCACGCAATTCCCCCGGATCGACAGACGTCTTCGACGACACCCTCGCACTCTCCCCCCTGAGCCTGCTGTCACATCGACAGTATCAACATTGCGTTGACGCGAGGTGGCGCTGCGTGCCGCAGCCAGGACCCGCGCGGCATCCAGCGCTGATGGCGAACGTGCAGGTCACATAGGCGATGACTCTCGCAGTGCCTCTCACGATGCAGACCCGAGGCAACGACTCGGAGGCTGGCGATTCGGCCATTGATCAGCTGGATTCCGATCCCGCCAGCCGCTGGCCGAGGCGGGCCACCTCCTGGCGCCGCTGGGCGCCAGGAGGGCTACAGAGTGGGGACCTGGCTGAAGCACGCGCGGGCCCCACCCGCAAGGCCGACGTGAAAATCTGCAGGTCAGAGTGTTCTGTTGCAGCGATCAGGGACTGAAGCGTCTGAACTTCGGGATTGCGTTGAGCTTTGTGGCGCGGGTGTCAGCCTTTGGGCAGTGCTATACCCATTTCGCGCATTGCGTCGGAGGCGGGGCCGCCTTCGGAGCGTTCGGTCTTGTAGCCCTTGGTGCGGGGGGGGCGAGGGTCCGGGGGTCGATGACTTCGGAGGGTGCGCCGGTGGTGTAGAGGCCGTCGGGCGGCTGGTCGCGGTCCTGCTCGCCGAGCGCCAGCCACAGCCGCCCGTACAGGACGCACAGCCATCCGTACCCGTCATGGGAGACCTGCCGCGGCCGCGCCGGCGGCGCGTCGATGGCGGGCAGGACGTGCTTGTGGGCATGCAGGCCCCCGACGTACCGGGTCAGCGGTAGCACCGCCTTGCCGTTGCCGGAACGCTGCGGCACCGGAATGCGCGGTCCGGCCGCCGCGGCGGGTGTCGGCGGCGGCCATCTCGTGCAGGGAAGAGGCTCCGACGCTGCGTTCGGTGAAGTAGTACCGGCCGTCGGCGACACGGCCGCTGTCGACCTGTTCGGGAACCGGGTACCCGGCGCCGGCCAAGCGCCGAGTCAGCTCGGCTTCCTCGAGCAGCTCCGGACCGCCGGTGCGCTTGAACAGACAGCCGTCGCTGGAACGCCACACGGCACCACCGTCGGCGACAGTACGGGCCTTAACGAACTCCCACGTGCTCACAGCTGGCTTCCCCCTCAAAGAAACCGGGAACACCCGTGGTGTATCAGCGCACACGGGACGACCCCCGCGGCGCGGGCCGGTGGTTCGATACAGCCGGAGCCGCCGTTCACCGTTGGTTCCCAGCTGCCTTGCTCCCGCTCAGCAGTACAGCCGATGAGCGGGCTGCGGCCCACCTCCGTCCTGGTCAGTGCGCCGCAGCCCTCGCCAGCCGGAGAAGAAGGCCGCACAAGGAACCTAGCCGTACAGCCGCGCGGCGGCGCGGCAGCGGGGCCGTACGACTAGTGGCGCCCAGGGCACGCGAGGGGCAGCGCGACAGGGCCACGCCGGCCATGGACCGGAGACGACAGCAACGCCACGCCGCCCCACCCGTTGGCTCCGTTCACTTTAAGCAGCAGCGCGTGTCCATGACCTTCAGCAGCAGTTGCCGGTCCGCGAACTCGCGAATGTTCACGAGGAATGACGGCCGCGTAAGGTTGCGGCCGTCCCCCAGCACGATGGAAATAACATGACGCAGTCTGCCCCACCCCCGCCCGACGACCTCCAGCGCCACCAAGAGGCCCTGATGCGGCTGAAAGACCTGGGTGCCGACGTAACGGCTTGCCGGGGCACGGGCGTCAGCCCCGAGATGCTGGAGTTCATCGTCGAGCTGATCGAGAACCACGACCCCTCAGCGCCGAGACGTCACACCATCGCCCGCCCCGACCTCGCCAGTCCCTCGGTTGACCAGCAGTAACGGAGCACCCGGCCCGGACGTCATGGTCGTGTGCTCCCACCCGGGTGATCACAGGCACGCTCGACGCATCTGGCCCGCTACCCCGACGACGCTGCCGCGTGACGTCGGTCGGCGGCGTCTGCCGACGTTCGGGGACGGGGCGCGGTGGCAGTTGCCCCCAGGTCGAGGCGTTTGCTCATGTCCAAGCGGAAGGTGCCGTACGGGTTGATGTTGGACCAGAACAGCGCGGTCAGGCCGCGCTGATCCTCATCGGTGAGCTTCTTCGCCCACTTCGGATCGGCCAGGACTTGCTGGAGCACAGCGTGTTGATGTGTACGAGGCTGGACTGAAGCAGGTGTAGCGCGACCATTGATGTCTCCGCATGCTCCTTGGTACGGGCCGATCAGTGCGCCGTCCTTGCCGTAGTGGAGCACGGTGTTCGCGCTGTTCCAGTTCTCCACAACCTGGAGCCCACCGTGGATCTCGCGGCGCAGGCCGGGACTGGCCAGGTAGCCGCAAGCGAAGACTGTGCGCACCGCCCGGCCGAGTTCTTCGAGAGCCTGGCAGGTGGGGTGCTTGGGGCCGCCGCGGGTGAAGCGCCGCAGCACCTGCTCGGCCTCCGCCGTCCCCAGGCGGAGCGCGGTGGCGTACTTCACCATCTGGTCGTAAGACCCGGGTTGGGCCCGGCGGCTCGATCTTCCGAGCTCGGTATTCGACCAGCAGGGCCTCATGCCGCCGGTCCTCCACCAACTCGACCGGACAGACCTCCACAGCCAGCCACTCGGTCAGTGCCTTCTCGTCCGCGACCGTCGACGGCCGGAACCCCAGGGCCTGACGGATCTGCTTACGGTGGTACTCGGCGGTCCGGCCGACCAGCGTGTACTTCGCGACGGCGTGCGAAAGCGAGAGGGGTGGCCTCGCGGCCACCCCTCACAGCTCACGCCTCCCGGCTGTCGATCAAACGGAACAATCCCGGTGCCCGCACCCACGCTTCGCATACGTCGCAGTCGCAAGAGTGCATGCACCGCCCGCACGACAGCTCATCGCAGAACGGATCCGGTCCGTGCCACTGATGCGCGGGATCCGGGTCCGGGCACCCCCATGTGGCACAGCTGCGGTCCTTCGACCACGTGGGGTAGATAACGTGTTCGCGCTGCCCTTCGGCCCCGTGAGCCAGCGGCACACCGGGGCACTCGAACCGGGAGGCCTGGCCGCCCTCCCTCGTCAGGAAGGCGGCCCGGCACCGTGAGCACCGGTAACGCTGCTCCGGGCGCCTGATCAGGTCGTGAGTCACCGGACTACATCCTGCTGGGGCCGGGGGCCGGGACGTCGCGGCTGCAGCCGAGCCGCGCGGCGGCTGCGCTGGTCACGAGCGCAGGCGGGAGAGGAAGCCGCGGGGCTTGGGCACGTCTGCCGCGGCCGCAGCGTCCCGCTCTTCGAGGGCTTCGGCCTGGAGGCGGTCGGCTTCCAGAGCTTGGGCCTTGCAGCCCTCGCACAGCTGCTGGTGCCTGTGTGCGCCGTGCCACTGTGCTGCCTCTTCGACGCTGCGCCACCGTTCATCGGTGAACTTCGTGCCGCAGTCGGCGCACACGGGCCGCCGCGCCTCCCGCTCCTGTTTCTTCTGCTCGGCCTCACGTTGTTTCCCGGCCCGGTACGCGGCCGCCTTGGCCTTCTCCTCGGCCTGGTAGCGGGCGTCGGCAGCGTCCCGGCGCGGATTGCCAATCGCCTCCAGGAGCGGCTGCATGTGGTCTCGGCCAAGGCGCAAGAACGCAGGCCCCGCCGGGCCGTGCTCCCGCAGCAACTGCAGGCCGGTCACCACGATCGGGATCTTCCCGTCATAGGTGTGATGGTCCCTGTGCGCCTGTCCCTGCCAGTGCTGGCGGGTAAGGTCGGCGAGCTGCTGAGCGGTGGTGTCCGGGTTGCGCGGGCCGAGCTTGTTGAACACCAACAGGACCGGTGGATGCACTACCTCCCCGTACTGGCCGGCGGGCGCCGACCAGCGGGTGCGCCACATCGCCTTCTCCCTGCCGTCGGTGTCCTTCACCTGTCGCCGGTAGAACCGCATGTACTTGTCGAACTTCTCGGCGATCTTCGCGGGCGTCTCGAAGCAGTTGTCGACTTCGATGAACAGCAGTGGCAGCCCGGCCTCCGGCGCGGTCAGGACGATGTCGGCCTGCACGCCGCCCTTTCCGGGGCTGGCCCAGGTGCCGCTCGAGGGCAGCGGCACCTCCGTCGCGTAGGAGGCGACCTGGCCGATCCCGGCCGGCGCCGCCACCGCCGCCTCGGCCGCGACCATCGCCTCGGCTGGCTCCCCGTTCAGCAGCGCCAGGTCCGGCTTGGGGCGGATCAGCGCGAGGATCGTCTCGTTGACCGCCATCGGATGCGGCGCACCCGCGCGTCCCGCGCCACGGGCGGTGCCGCCCATCTCGTCCATCGGCCGCCCCAGCTCATAGGAGGCGGCCTCCAGCCCGAGCGGCGTCAGGCTCCGCAGCACCTCCCCGCCCTTGGTACGCCCGCCGTCCAGCGTCAGGCCGTGCCCTCGCAGATCCGCGAGGGCACCACGGTGCGCGGCGGTCCGCGCCTCCTTGCGCTTGGCCTCCGTGTCCTTGGTCGTGTGCCGGTAGGTCAGGTGCGGAGACGAGGCACGCTGGATCTGTTCGGCGGTCGCGACCTTCAGCACGCCCAGCACCCGCAGCACGTCCGCGCGCAGCGGATTCGACGACCCGCCCGGGTTCGTCTTCCTCTTCCCAGCCATCAGCCCTGCCCCTCCCGTATCCGTTCCGGCATGGCCGGCGTGGAGGCGTCCGCCCCCCGGAACCCGATGGTCTCCTCTCCAACTGACAAAGAGAGGAGAGAAGAGGGTTATGACGGCGCCGGTCAGGCCCAAAAGTAGACGCTGACCAGGAGAAATGTAAGACATCCGCAAGCCGGGCACGGAAGTGGGTACGGCAGTAGGAACGGAAGCGCTCCCGGCAGGAGACCTGGACGGCTTACCCCGGCCCTCCCCGCCCCTGTCAGCCTCCGCGGGGCCACCACGGTCGCCGTGGACTGGGCGACGGTGGTGCCTCTCCGCCGGCCGTCGATCGGTCATCTCCCCACATACGTCAGCCCCGGGGCAAGATGGCGGCCGTCGGGGCTGACGTGCGTCACGCAGGGGACGCGAAACTGCATCTGCCTCCGGGGCGGCGAGCGCCCCGCCTCGATGTCATGGCCGCCAGCCGCACGGAGTCGACGGTGATCGGCGTAGCCAGGTGACCGGGTTGCGGCGCACCTCGGGGAGTGCGCCGCAACCCTCGCAAGCCGGGCTCGGCTGCACAGCGAACGTAGCGGTGCGGTTGTGCAGGTGCGAGGCAGTGAAGACCGGACGAGTGGGAAGCAAACTCAGCAGCGCATCGGTCACAGGGGCCGGTCACGGCGCATCGGCGAGGCACCTATCACAGCGGATACCCCCTCGCACCCGCCCCGGAGACCCTGGCGCCAACCCACAGCAGTTGGCCTGCCGTCGTGCGCTGCACCGTCGCCCGGCCATCGGTCATGGCCGACGAGCTGCATCGGCCATCGGCCATCGCCCATCGGCCACCACTGCGACGCACAACGTCTTGGCCGTCGGCCACCCCTCGTTGTTCGACGACGGCCGATTCGGCCGACGCCGACGTCGTTGCTCGCCCAGTGCCCGTGACCGGTGCGGTCGGAGCCGTCCGGCGAGCTGTCATGGTGCAGGCGGCCTCCTTAACACCTCAGGTCAGGCGCTGGGGTAAGCAATCGGGTATCCGGTTACCCAGCGCGCGGGAACAGCGGATACCCGCAAAGGATCGAAGATTCCGTGCGCACCGAACACGGGAGGCCATACTGCAGCAGCAGATTGGTCACCGGGCGTCCGCTGCTGTCGGCGACGGCCGTGGCCGACTGCTGGCACTGGCCACCGCACCAGACCGGCCATGACCATCGCCGAGAGCAGCGGCGCGCACTGCTGACGGGGGGACTCGAACCCCGAACTGCGGGCGCCGTCATCCAGGCTGTCCGCCGGCCACTCGCCCCGTGGCCCCTGGCGTCGCCTTGGCCGACCGGTTGGCATCAGCCAATGGCACCGGACCAGTCATGACCGATGGACAGCGGCCACGACGCTCTTCGATGTCCGAACGGCCATCGGCCGCGAGAGAAGTCCGTCCACGGGGCGTACCGCCGGGGCAGCGTCCTGAACGCGGGCGACCTGACGGACGCCACACACCCTGCCCTGCATCGGCCCGATCCGCTGTGGAAACGGTGGTGACCAGCACCGCAGGCGCGAGGGGCCCCTGTGTCGACCGCAGCGCCAACAGGTTGCCAGCCGCCCTCCGGAAGGTGCCCCGTGGGCAGATACCCGCGCCGGGCGGTGCGGATACCCCACCGGTTACCCCACCGCATACCCCGATTGACCTGCTCTTTTGTCCACTCGGGGTAAGCAGTTTGGCAAGGGGTGGTGAGCAGAGTTCACGGCAGTCGATCCGAAAGGAGCCTGCCGTGGATGCCGTACAGCCGACGCTGGTCACACGCCTGAATGCTGAGTGGGAGTGGCTGTGCGCCGGCCGTGGCGGCGCCGAACGCGTGCGTTCCTGGATGCTCACCGCCGGCGTGCTGGACGCAGACCAGGCCCCCGCTGATCTGGATGAGCTGTGTGTCCTGCTGCGGGAGCGGGCCGAGAGCGACGGGCCGGAATTCAGCGACGCCTGGATGGGCGTCCTGCTGCACCGGGTGAGCGCGGGCGACGGGCCGGATGCCCAGTTGGCCGCCCGCGTCCTGGTCCAGGCGATGCTCCCGTGCGCGCAGCGCATGCTGCGCCGCTGCCTGCGCGACGGCGAGTGCGTCGAGGACGTGGCGCAGTTGGTGATCGCCTCGCTGTGGGAGGTGGTGCGCCGCTACCCGGTCGCACGGCGCCCGCGGCAGCTGGCGCGGGGCCTGCGCATGGAGCTGTGGCATCGCGTCTCGCGGGAGCTCAAGAAGGAGCTGGCGCCCTCCACGCTGTGGGACGAGGAGTTGTTGGCGGACTACCCCAGTGGCGACGAGACATGGCGCGCTGCTGCGCCGGCGCTGTTGGCGCGAGCCGCCGAGGAAGCAGGCCTGAAGGCCGCGGCGGGTGCGGTGGAGGAGCTGGAGGGAGTGCGCGGCGAAATGGTCGCGCTCCTGGTGTGGGCACTGGACCGCGAGGTGCTCACCACGGAGGCGGCTTGTGGGATCTGCGATCACTACCGCGAGGGCGCGCCGCAGGACGTCGCCGCAGCGCAGGCGTTGGGCGTGAGCCCGGCCGCGCTGCGGCAGCGGCGCAGCCGGGCGGTAGCGCGTCTGCGCCAGGCGGCGGCGCCGCAGTGGGTGGAGGCCGCGTGAGCAGGTCAGCAGAAGTTTTTCGGCTCCGGTGTCACATCAGGGCCGATCCGGTTCCCCTCTCTGTGGTGTGCGGGGATTCCGCGCACCGAGCGCAGCGGAGGGAGCCGTCGTGACGGAGGGGCTGGGACATGAGGGGGATGCGGTGGAGCTGAAGGAAGAGGAGCTGCGGCTGGTGGCGATCCGCCGGCGGGCGACGCAGCTGGCGGTCGCGTTGGTGACGGAGCCGTTCTCGGCCGACACCCACGAGCAGTTGCGGTCGTACGTGGAGCGGGACGCCGATGAGGCGCAGGTCCTGGTGCGGGAGGTGCTGGCGCTTCCGCCGGCGCGACTGCGCGAGCGGATCGCCGAGCTGACCCGGACCAAGACCGGGCAGAGCGGGGTGACCGCGTGAAGGCGACGTTCGGCCCTGCGGGCCACGGAAAGAGCGCGCTGATGAAGGCGGCCCTCGAGAGCCAGCTGGCTGCCGCTCACCGCGACGGCCGACGTGTCTGGGTTCTGGACCCGACCGGCACGTGGGGACATCTGCTCCGGAAGGGGCCGCGGTCATGAAGTGGCGCCGCAAGGAAGAGCAGGCGCCCCCGGCGGAGGAATCTGCGGTGCCGGACACCGGATGGGCCACCACGTCGATGTCGACCGGCGCCATGGCGAACTGGACGGCTGTAGTGCGGTGGAGCGCCTGGGGGCTGCTGCTGTCCGGTCCGCTGCTCGGCGGGTGGGCCCTGGCCTCCACCCCCCAGCCGGTAGCCGTGTCCACACGAGCGGAGGCGCCGCATGCGCAGCCGGCGTCGTCGGATGCGGTGGCACCGGCAGGCTTTGCCGAGCTGTACGTCGCCGCCTACGTGAAGGCCGGCGACAGCGACGCGGCAGCGGAGGAGCTCGCCGCGTTCTACCCGGCGGCCCGCTCCATGACGTGGACAGCCGGGGACGGGGCGGAGCGCGCGGAGTCGGCGTCGGCGGTGCAGGTGCGGCAGATCTCCGTCGGCTACTGGTCGGTGACCGTGGCCGCACGGATCACCGGAACGGCGAAGGAGAGCGAAGGCCACATCCGGTACTTCCAGGTGCCGGTGCGTGCCACAACCGGGACCAAGGGCGCGGCCTCGGGATGGGTCGCGGCCGCGCTGCCCGCCGAGGTAGCCGCCCCGACCGGCGGCAAGGGCGCAGCGCCTGAGCTGTCGTACGGATCGGCGCATGCGCCGTTGGCATCCGACCCGGCGGTCCAGACGGTCAACGGCTTCCTGGCCGCGTACCTGACGGGCCGGGGTGAGTTGGACCGCTACCTCTCCCCCGGTACGACGCTGCATGCGGTGCGGCCAGCTCCGTACATGGCGGTGACCGTCACGCAGATCGCCGACCACGGGCCGGGCCCGGCCGAAGGTGCCGAAGCCCAAACACCGCCCGACGGTGTCCAGCGTCGGCTCCTGGTCGACGTCGAGGGCGAAGGCCAGCACACGAGCGGCCGCCCGATGACGTACGCCATCGAACTGCGCGCTCGAGACGGCCGGTGGGAAGTCGCCTCGCTCGAGGCCGCACCGGCCCTGACGACGCCCGACAACAACTCTTCAAATCAGGAAGGACAGGGCTCATGAACGGGCTCATGCAGATGGCAGGGGCCATCTCCGACGCCAACAGCCTCGTTGGCCAGCTCAAGAACTTTTTCCTCGTGGGCGTGCTGGGGCTGATGTATGTCGTCTCAATCGCCGTGGTATGGGGCCAGACCAAGAGCGTGATGAAGGCCGGAGTAGCGGCGCTCGGCGGGGCGGTGGTCCTGGCCATCGTCGTCAACATGACCTCGGTCCGAGACAAGATCGGCGAGGACATCAAGAACCCCTCCGGCAAGACGAACGCTGCCGCTGCGGTCCGCGTCATCGACCACATCGACCCGCTGGACGGTGGCCGGCGATGAGCACCACCGCTGCTGCGCCGGAACCGCTGATCGGCCGCTGCTACACGAAGGCCCGCCGGCACCAGAACGTCGTCGGCAACTGGCCCGGCGGCGGCCGCATCTGGGGCGGCCCCTACACCTGGCCGCAGATCGTCGTCGCAGCCACTGCCCTCGCGGGGCTGCTGCTGACCGCCGGCCTGTGGGCGCACCATGGCCTGCTCGACGTCTTGGTGCTGGTCGGTGTGCCCTACGCCCTGGCGCTGGTCGTGGGACGCATCCACATCGACGGTCGCAACCCGCTGGCCGTTGCGGCCAGCGCCCTCGGCCTGGCTGTGAGCGGAAACTCCGGCCGGATGGACGGCCGCCCTGTACGTCAGCCCCGGCGTGGCGCCGCGATGGGTCTTTGCACGCTGACCTGGCAGCCGACAACCGGGACGGGCATCACGACCGCCCGGCAGGCGGCCGGACCCGCTCTCACTAAGCCGATGCGCGCTGTTCCCCCAGTTGATGACCCCAAGATCCCGTCGGCCATCAGCCGCCCGGTGGGCAGTGCTCCTGCGGTGCGGGTGACGTCGGGTGTTGGGGCTCTGCTCGCCGCCCGCGCCACCGGCCAGGCCACCGCCACGGACACGAGCGAGCGGGGGCAGTAATGCGGATTCCTGTACGGCACATCGCCGGGAACGTCATCTGGACCCGGCACGGCACTTGTTGGGCACTGTGGCGGGTGGAGGGCAGCGGTCACGCGCAGTCCTCCCGCACCGTCAAGGAACGCCGTCTGCGGGCCCTGGAATCTCTGGTCAAGCAGCTGCACGGCGAGTCGATGCTCCTGTCCCTGTGCCCGCAGGTCGACCCGGCCGAGGTGGTGCGCAAGATGACCGACGACGTCGACCTGGCCGCATCCGAGCGGTATGAGCAGTTGGCGACGCGGGTGTGGGACCAGCTGGAGCGCATGGAGCTGACCAGCCGCGTGGACTGGCTGGCCGTCCCGCTGCCCGCTGGCAGCAAGAAGCAGGCGGCCGGCATGGCGTTCGATGCGACTCGCGCGGAAATCGCCCTGCAGCTGGGCCTGCTGCCTGCACCGGTCAGCGCACGCGAAGAGGAGCGCCGGCTGAAGCAGGCGCGCTCACTCGCCGGGACCTGGCCCTCCACGATCGCTCTGCGGGCCGCGACCGAGGCGGAAATCCTGTGGATCTACGGACACAGCGCGCGGCGTGGAGTGCTGGAGCCTCTGCTGCCCGAACCGGACCAGGGCACCGGGCGGGGCCGCGGCCGTGGAGCTGCGGCCCTGGGTCAGGTCATCCTTGCGGAGGGCGCCGCTCCGGCCGCCGAGGCCGGTAAGGAAGACGACGCGCACACCAAGGGTCGGTTCGGACGGCGCTGGCTGCAGGTTTCCACCGAGTGGGGAGACTCCTACCAGACGTTCCTGTCCCTTGCCGAGATGCCGGAGCGGTTCGTCTTCCCCGGCTCCGAATACCTCGCCGCGCTGGACGAGTTCGCCTTTCCGGTGGACTGGGTGATGCGCCTCAAGGTCACCCCCGGTGCCGTCGCCAACGCCAAGGCCCGCCGGCAGGCCAATGAGCTGGCGAACCAGCCTGGTGAGTACGAGGGGGAGGTCTCCGGTGTGCCATCGCACGTGCACGAGGCCGCCGACGACATGGCGGACTTCCGCAGCGCGGTGACCCGGTCGAAGTCCGAGGTCGAGGTCCAGGCCATGGGCACGCTGTGTGTCTGGGGCACGAGCCCGGCCGAGGCCGAGGCCCGCGCCGCAGACCTGAAGACCCACTTCGGGGAGAACGACTACACCTTCATCCGCCCCGTCGGGGAGCAGGAGCACCTGTTCTACGGAATGCTGCCGGGCGCCCGCACACCCAAGATCATGCTCAGCTATGCCCAGGTGCTCCTCGCGAGGGACTTCGCGATGGCCGGGGCCTTCGCCGGATCGGCGCTGGGGGATGCCAAGGGGCCCTTGTACGGGCTGCAGCTGTCCGGCGGCGGAACCCGGCCCGTGCTGACTGACTGGTCGCTGGGCCCACAGAAGTCCGCGTCCGCAAGTGCGGCGTACGTCGGTGAACTCGGCGGCGGCAAGAGCGTCGCGATGAAGTCCGCCGTCTACGCCATCCTCGCCGCCGGCCGCAAGGCGGGACAGCCGGGCAGCCGCGGCCGGGCGGTCATCGTCGACCGCACCCCGCAGCAGGAATGGGTCCGCTTCGCCACGGCGTGCCCCGGCACCACCCAGGTCATCACCATCGACGACCACGCGCAGGTTTCCCTCGACCCGCTGCGCACCATCCGCGACGCCGGCCAGGCGCAGCGCCGTACGGAGTCGTTCCTGACACTGTTGCTGGGCATCGGCCCGATGAGCGAGCAGGGCATCGCGTTGTCGGAGGCGATCGAGGCGACGCTGGCCGGGCCGGCGCCGTCCATGGCTGCGCTGGTGGGCGAACTGCAGGCGCGCGGCAAGCACGATGCGACCTCGAACGCCGTGGCGCGCAAGCTCACCTCGGTGGCCCGCAAGGACCTGGCCCGCACCATCTTCGACCCCACGCTGCCGGTGGTGGACACCACGCGGGCCGATTCGATCGTGTTCGCCACCGCCAACCTGGCCCTGCCCAAGGAACACGAGCTGGCCGCCGACCGGCTGTCGACGCTGGAGTTCGAGAAGGTCTTCGGCCGGGCGGCGCTGTATCTCATCGCGGCGCTGTGCCGGGAAGTGTCCTTTGCCAATCCTCGTGAGTTCTGCGTGGCGGTGTGGGACGAGTGCTGGTGGCTGACCTCCTCCCCCGAAGGCATGTCCCTGCTTCTGGAGCTTGTCCGCGACGGCCGCAAGCACAACGCCGGCTGCCTGGTCGGATCGCACGACGGCGAGGACATCGGCCCGGAGGGCTCGGCCACCGGTCAGGTCATCCGCGGGCTGTTTCCCAGGAAGTTCTTGTTCCGGCAGACCGACGTCGCCCTCGCCAAGCGCGGCCTCGCCTTCCTCGACCTCGACCCGGACGACGCGGACCTGGTGGAGCTGGTCACCACCGGCCTGTCCCCCATGGACGTGGCCGACGAGGTCCGCGCTCAGCGGGCCGGCGAGTGCCTGCACCGCGACCTGTATGCGCGGATCGGCGGGATGCAGGTCATCATCCCCGCCGACCCCGAGGCTGCTGCCGCCATTCACTCCGACCCGGCGCTCGCGGCATGAGGTGGCTGCGCCTGGCCGGGCAGACGGCGAGCATAGGGCGGCGCGGGGCCTGGCGGCTGGTGCTGGTGCTGTGCGCCGCGGGGGCCCTCACCATGGGGGTGGCTGCGCACGCCGCCGCGGCTCCCGAGCCCAAGCCCTCCGCGTCGATCAGCGCGCAGCCCACCCCCTCCGATTCCTCCAAGCACACAGCGGATAGCCAGCGGCCGACGCCGGACGGGCGCATGGGCGTGGCCTATGAGGACACCGCACAGGGCAAGACGGCCGCGAAGAAGGCGCTGCGGGAGCAGAAGGAGAGCCTGCGTAAGAAGCTGAAGCGGATGGGGATCGGCAAGGACGACCTCCTCGACTCCTTCCATGTCACTGATGAGCACGGCATCCCTGTCAGCGCGTTCAAGGTGGATTCCGAGAGCGGCGGGTGGTCGGACTGGGATCTGAAGGTCGAAGAGTGGCTGACCAGCCTGCTGTTCATGTGCACCAAGTGGCTGGTGGCCTTCGCCTGCTGGCTGCTCACCTGGGCCCTCGGCTTCAAGCTGGCCTCGCTGCTCCTGAAGCCGGCTCTGGCGGTATCGGACTCCCTCTATAACAGCGTCCTGCTTCAGCTCGGCTTGCCCGGCCTGTTCCTCGCCTTCAGCGGCACCGTCGCGGCGTGGCACTTCTTCTTCGGTGACCGCTCCCGCGGCTGGGGCGAGCTCACCGCGTCCCTTTTGATCTCCGCGCTCGCGGTCACCAGCCTTGCCTCGCCGCCGCAGACGCTGCTCGGCCCCGACGGCGCGGTGGGCAAGGCGCGCGATCTGGGGGTCGCCGTGGCGGCCATCGTCATGGGCAACGAGGACCCCACCGGACGTTCGGCGACAGACTCTGTTGCCGGCATCACCACGCCGATCACCGACCAACTCGTCAACGCGTTCGTGGTACAGCCCTCACAGGTGCTCACCTACGGCCAGACGTTCACCGACGACAAGCACAAATGCGCCTCGCGGTTCACGACCTCCCGGATCGAGACGGCCTTCGTCAACCAGCAGATCGCCCAGCAGACCAAGCAGCTCCGGAAGATGCCGGGCGTTGGCGACATCCTCCTGCCAGGGGTCGGCGGGAAGATCGAGGACTTCGTCCGGGACAAGGCAGCGCAGTGGGGCACGGATACCTTCGGGCCCAAGCCCGACGCCGAGTTCGAGAAGGCCTGCGTCAGCGGCAACGCCAAGGAGGCGAAGAAGGCCTCCGTGGACAAGCTGGCCGGAGCCTTCTTCATGCTCCTGGCAGCACTGCTGGTCTGCGTGCTGATCATCGGGCTCGCCGGCGGCTACCTGGCCGCCCAGGTCTGGCTCGCCGCCGAGGCGATGCTGCTGCGCTGCGCGCTTATCGTCGGCACCCTGCCCGGACCGGGCAGGGCATGGCTGTGGTCGCGCGGCGCAGCCATCGCCCGCGGCCTAGCCCTGCTGATTCTTCTCGTGCTGGGCCTCGCCGTATTCACAGTGGCCGTGACCGCCGTGGTCTCGGCCGCGCCGAAGGACATCCCTGATGGCATCGTCGTCCGGTTCGTCATGGTCGACATTCTGTGCGTCGGAGCGATCCTCTTCCGCAAGCGCCTGACCCGCGCCTCGCACCAGATGGCGGCTCGCCTCAAGGGACGCGTCGGAGCCTCCAAACTCGGCGGCGCGGCCGCCCCCTCCGACCTCGGCTCCGGTGGCGGCGGTGGCCGGCGCGGCACCCTGGGCAAGATCGGTGGGGCCGCGCTGATGCTCGGCATGATGGCCGCCACCGGCGGCACCGCCGGCGCGGTCGGCGGCCTGGGCCGAGCCGGCAGTGCCCGTGCGCTGACCGGGCGCCTGGCCAAGGGCGTCGGAAGTCTCGCGCGCGGCGCCGAGAAGACCGTGCGGGCCGGAGGACGGGCCGGCGTGCGCATGGCAGGCTTCGGGCTGCGCTCGACAGTTGGACTGCCGGTGTACGGGCCACGCGCCGTACGTCGCACCGCCGCCGCGGCACAGGCCATCCCCGGTCAGGTCGCCTCCGCGGCCACCCAGCTCAAGGACCGCCTCGATGTCGCGCGCGAGACCTATGAGCCGCAGGTGTACAACTTCGCCGACGAGTACTGGCGCAGCATCGGCGGCCGCTGGGCCAGTAACCGGATCCGCGCTCGTCGCGGTCTGCCTCCCGTGCTCTCCTCCCACTGGAGGCGCAGTCCGACCACCCCGGCACCAAGCCGCACTGCGGGCCGGCCGTTCACCCCGCCGCCCGTTGCCGCACCACGGCGCAGCCGACGGACGCAGATGGTCCCGCAGCGCCCCCTGACGCCGCCGGCCTCCAGCCAGCAAGCGAACCTGCAGCAGCGGTTGCACCGCATCCGCAACCGCGCCGCCGCCAACCGACCAATCACCCCGTCCGTGCCGACCCGCCGTCAGCCCACGCCGCCCCGGCCCACCCGGCCCAGGAGGCGCTCGTGAAGAAAACCGTCATCGCCGCCACCACCTTCGGCGCTGGGGCGGTCGCACTGATCGGGGTCCTGGTGCTGTTCGTTGCTGCTGTGGCCAACGGCGCCGCCGGCCACCAGGAGAAGGAGGAAACGACCGGCTCGCAGATATCGGCGCAAGGGGGCCAGGTTGGCGACATCCCCTCGGGAATGCTGGCTCTCTACCAGGAGGCGGCGCCGGCTGCGTGCCGCGGGCTGGACTGGTCGGTGCTCGCCGCGATCGGCAAGGTCGAGACGGACCACGCCCGCCACCCCACCATGCGCAGTTCGGCCGGCGCGGTCGGGCCGATGCAGTTCCTGCCGTCGACGTTCAAGGGGTACGCGTATCCGGTGCCGCCCGGCGGCGCCAAGCCGCCCAGCCCGTGGGACCCCACCGACGCGGTCTATGCCGCGGCACGGATGCTGTGCGCCAACGGCGCCAAAACCGGCACCAGCAAAGGCTTGTACAAGGCGATCTACTCCTACAACCACGCCGACTGGTACGTGAAGAAGGTCCTCGCCCAAGCCAAGACGTACGCAGCCGCGCAGCCAAGCGGGGCCGACTCGAACGCTGACGTTGCCTCCAACGCGATCGTCAAAGCCGCCTACACCCAGCTCGGCGTCCCCTACATGTGGGGCGGCGGCACCATCGACGGAAAATCCGGCGGAGGGTTCGACTGCTCCGGGCTGACCTCGTACGCCGTCTATCAAGGCACCGGTCACAAGGTGAAACTGCCACGCACCTCACAGGAGCAGCGCCACGTCGGGACATCCGTCCCACGCGATCAGATGCAGCCGGGCGACCTCATCGTCTTCAACAAACACAACTGGGGCCACGTGGGGATCTACGCCGGCGGAAACCGCATGGTCGACGCCCCCAGGCCCGGCAAATCAGTCGAGATCATCAGCCTGGCCGGGTACTGGGAGCAGTACGAGTGGGACATCCGGCGCGTCGGATAAATGCTCGGTTTTGACTGGCTTCCGGTCTTCGCTCCGCCAGAATTCGTCGCAGAGCTTCAACGCCTCCGCGGAAGGCTACCCGTGCCTGGGCCCGACACGCCGTGCTTCGACCGTCCCGCCGTTGTAGGTTCCCTGTTTTTGTGCGCGCTGTTTCCTGCGAGAGCATCGGAATCCGAGCTTGATGCGCAGCGCTGATGTCGGCCGAGGGTGCGCAATCTTCGTCTAGGAGGTCGCTTGGAGGCCACCCTGAGTAAGTGACACCGGCTTGTCTCGGGCGTGACGTTGCTGTCTAGGGCTCTTATGGTCGGGGGGGCCGCTCCAGTCTGGCGTCTTGCGCCGTCGCCGAGCGGTATGGGGCTGTCAGGTGGCGCGCACCTCGTGTACAAACGGCGTGGGACCGGAACACGGGGAGGGCGGAACCATGCCCGAGGTTCACTTAGAGGCTCGGAGCGACCGCTTCGACGAAGACGACGACCGCTGGCGAAGCCAAGTACTTCTCCTGCATACGGCACTGGAAGAGGCTGCGGGTCCATTGGAGCGTCGCTCCGAACCGGTCCCGGGAACCAAAGGCACCCTCTCCGATGTGATTCTCCACCTCACCGGCCCTGGGATCGTCGCGGGCGTCGTGGCAGGGCTCACCGCATGGCTCAAGCGCGATCGAGGGCGCAGTGTGCGTCTCACCTGGACTGTGGACGGCCGCCGCGGCGAGTTCACCGTAACCACCAGCACCAGTGACAACGAGACCGTGCGCAGTGCGCTGGAGCACGGCCTGCGCGCGGCAGCGGGCGATGCTACGGCTGTCGATGAGCTAGCCGATCCGAACGGTGTACCGGGTGAGTGAGTCGGGGAGGGCCTACCGGGCGCTTCTGATCGGCAATTCCGAGTTCCCCGGTGACCCCGAGCATCTGCGAACCCTCCTGGGGCCACCGACGGATGTCCCCCTCCTGGCCGCGGCTCTGACGGACCCTGACACCGGCCTGCACCAGGCCGACGCCGTGAGGACGGTCCTGGAGGAGACCACCCAGAGCATCAGGGACGAACTGGCGGAGTTCTTCGATAGCGCGCTGCCGCACGAACAGCTCTTCCTCTACTACAGCGGGCACGGCCTCCTCGACCTCCGCAACAGGCTGCGCTTGTGTGCGCGCGACACCACGGTCGGACGTCTTCAGGCACGTTCCGTCGAGCTTGAGTTCATCGACGGTCTGATCGCAGGGTGCGCGTCACGGTCGATCGTTGTCGTCCTGGACTGCTGCTTCAGCGGCGCTGCCGCCGTGAAGGGGGACGATCCGGTCGCCAAGTTGGAGGGGGACGGCCGGTTCGTGATGACGAGCTCCAGCCACGGGGACACCTCAGCCGACGCCGAGGCGGCGGGTGTGGCCAGCCCCTTCACCCGGCATCTGGTCACGGGGCTGAGATCCGGTGCCCCTGGCCGGGACGGCCTTGTCACGACGTATGACATCTACCGGTATATCCATGGCCAACTGCGGGCCTCTGGGCAGGTTCCGCACATGAAGATGGACGCCGGCGTCGGCGCCATTCCGCTCGCGCGACGCCCGCCGCGGCCGGCCGAAACGGCTGCGACGGACGATCCGGCCCGCGTCGGTGATGACGCCGCTCCCTTCGACGCGCGCCCCGTCTTGAGCCCCGCACCCGAGGAGTACAAAGCCGACAGCGGCTACCGGCGCCTCCGGCGGGCTGCCTTGCGGGTTCCGCTGTGGTTGTCGACTCTCGTCCCCGAGACGTTGGCGCAGGGCGCTCTGACCGGTCCGACGTGGTACGAACGCGTCGGCACCGGAACCTTCACGCTGGCCTTGGGCGTCTCAGTGATCTTAGCGCTCTGGGCGCTCGGGGACGTCTGGACGTTCCTCAGAATACGCAGCATGCTGCGAAGCTCTGGGCTGTACGCCATCTCGATGGTGATGGAGACGGGGATGGTGGAGGAGGCCATCGTCAGCAGCTTCGATTTCACGTCTGACTCCGGACCGTGGGCGTGGCTGCGGTACGAAGACACGTCCCTGGTGCCGCCACCCACGCAGGATGAACTCAGCGGAGTCCCGCTGGAGGAGGAAGGGGTCAAGCGACCAGAACTCTCGGTACCGCTCCAGCACTTCCACCGCGGGAACATCGCTCAGTGGGCACACGTCAAGGTCATCGGCACCCCGAGACCCGGGTGCTGGGTGGTCATCCACACCGCGAATGGCATGCTCTGGCCGCGCGCCAGGGCCCGGTGAGGTGCTCCTGGTGAGGACAGTACGGAGCACGGGCAGCGCACGCCCAGAGAAGAACGACAGCTACGGGCCCTAATAAATGCGCACCAGTCCCGAGATTTGCGCATTCACTGCGCATCCTCAACCGACATTGCGCATCGACTCGCGGATCCTAGAGCCGAACGCGGTGTATGTCCGAATTTACTCCTGGAGCTGGTGAAGCTCGGCGAACAGCCCTCCGGCGTTCAGCAGCTCGGAGTAGGTTCCGGCTTCTACGACACTCCCCTCCCGCATGACCAGTACCCGGTCGGCAGAGCGGGTACTGGCGAGCCGGTGGGTGATGAACAGGGCGGTGCGTTCCCCGCTGGCTAGTTCTCGGAGCCGGCTGAGGACCCGATGCTCGCCACGGGCGTCGAGGGCTGAGGTCGGTTCGTCCAGCACGACGACAGGTGCGTCGCGGTGGAACGCGCGGGCGAGGGCGATGCGCTGCCACTGGCCCCCCGAGAGGTCGTGTCCGCCCCACCAGGAGCGGGCGAGGGAGGTGTCGAGCCCGTCGGGCAGGGTCCCCAGGACGGTGTCGGCGCCGGCCTGCTCGGCCGCGGCGTGCACTGCCAGGTCCCCTCCCGGCCGGGGCTGGCCGAGGGTGATGTTCTCGCGGGCGGCCAGGGGCCAGCGGGTGTAGTCCTGCGGCACCATCGCCGTGGCCCGCCACACGCTCTGCGGGTCGAGGTCGCAGAGCGGCACGCCGTTCCACGTGACCGTGCCGCCCGTGGGCAGGTAAAGGCCAGTGAGCAGCTTGGCGAGGGTGGTCTTGCCTGAGCCGTTCTCCCCGACCAGCGCGACGATCTCCCCGCGCCGGATCGTCAGGTCCACCCCGCGCACCGACGGGTACTCCTTGCCGGGGTACGTGTAGCTCAGGTCCTGGGCGTGGATGACCTCCGGGCCGGCGGCCGGGGCCGCCTTGCCGCCCCGGCGCATGGCCCACGCGCCAGCGCCGTCGATGAACTTCGCCCAGTCGGCGACGTAGAGGCTGGTGGCGAACAGGCGGGCGGAGGCCCGGACGCTGCCGGCGAGGGCGGCGTTGGCGGTGCGGACGACCAGGACGGTGGTGGCCGCGGTGGCCACCGGCATCCGGCCGGTGAGGGTCAGGAAGAGGACCCCGGCCCAGACCGCGGCGAGCGCCACGGTGGCCAGCAGGTCCCCTGCGCCCTGGGTGAGGGCGGCGCGCCGGGCGGCTGTGAGCTGTTCGCGCTCCAGGCGGCCGGAGATGACCCTGTACTGCTCCAGCAGGAAGGCGCCCATGGTGCCGGCGCGCAGCTCGGCGGCGGTGCCCCGGTCGGTGGTGTACTGCGCCAGGACCCGGCGCAGGCGGGTGTCGGCGGCGCCCCGGTGCGCGGTTTCGTGGTCCAGGCGGGCGGCGTGTACCGCCCCCCACACCCGGGGGAAGACGGCGAGGAGCAGCAGGGGCAGCAGGAGGGCGTTGAGGGTGGCGACGACGATGACGGCGGCCAGGAGCTGGGCGGCGGAGGCGATCAGGGTCTGGGCGCCAGTGATGAGCTCCGGCATCTTCTCCGCACCCTTGGTGGCGTTGAACCGCCCGTCCTCGAACGCGCTGTTCTCGTACGCGCCGAGTTCGGCACCGACGCTGGCGCTGATGACGGCGAGATCGGCTTCCCGGTTGACCTGCGGGGCGAGCCGCTCGGCGGCCAGGCGGGCGCCGGCGTCGGCGAGGTAGCCGCCGCAGGCGGTGACGGCGACCAGGATGAGGGCGGGCAGAGCCTGGTCCAGGCGGTGGGTGGCGCTACCCGCCCCGAGGAGGGCCGCGAGGAGGGTGGCGGTGGCCCGCAGGGCGGTGGCGGTCAGCGCGGCGCAGGCCAGGGTGCAGGCCGCGAGGGTGAGGACGGCGGCGCGGTCGGCTCGCCAGCTCAGGCGGAACGCCCGCTGGAGGGTGGCGGGCAGGCGGGCGGCGATCGCCCGAGTGCTGATCCGCGTCTCGGCGTGCTCGTCTTCCGTCAGTCGCATCATCGGCGGCGCCCCGGGGGCCGGGGACGTCGCTGGCGTGGTGACGGGTGGCGGGGTGGCGGCCGGAACCGCGGCGGTGGTGGTCGGGGGAATCACCCGACCCATTGGCGGGGAGCAGGGCGGGGGCGAGCAACCGCATTGGTGATGCTGCGGCATGTCGCGGCTGTTCACGCCCCCGTGAGGTCAACTCGCGATAGTGCGGCTTCACTCGTTTGGGTGATTCGGGGGCGGGCGGGGAGGCTCAAGCGTGCCCGCCCCCGGCGGTTCAGGGGGTGGTGTAGACCGGTGTCCAGGGGTGATCGTGCCCGCCGGCCTCCTCGTCTCCGATCGACGTGCCGTCGGCGGCAGCGACCCAGGCGTGGAACGCGGCCGGCAGGCTACGTGCCCCAAGGACGAGGTGGCAGCGGCGCCCGGTCAGGGCGGTGGCCAGGACGGTAGCCAGGGCCCGTTCCTTGCAGTCGATCTGGCCGCGCCACCAGAGCGGTTGGCAGGCGATGACCGCCTGGTAAAGCTCGCGCACGTCGTGCGAGGCGGCGGCCGGGAGCGGGCGGGTGCAGCTCACCAGGGCGAGGCGGGCCCGCATCCGCCGGGCCTCGGGCAGCGCCTTCACGCACAGGGCCGCAGTCATCGCGAGGTGGGCGGGGAGCCGGCGGCGCCACGGCGGGCGGGCGGGGGCGTAGATCATGTCGGTCATCGCCGCCACCGCCGCTTCCGAGGACGGGTGGGGCGGGTGGGGCGGGTGGCCGCAGTCAGCAGGCCCATGCCCAACAGGGACATCACATAGGTCTCAACCGCGTTGCGGGTGGTGCCGAGGTCGTAGCCGTACGGAATCGCGATCTCCTCGGCCAGCCCATCCACCCCGCCGCGCAGGGTGATGGCGTCCCAGATCCGTGCGCCGGTGCCGCTGAACATGTGCCACGTCCCGGTCCGCAGGTCGAGCACCGCGGTGCCGCCGTCGTCGCAGCGGGCCCAGTGGACGTGGCCCGGGACGCTCAACACGTCTGCGCCATCTGCGGCATGGTGCCGGCGGCGAGCCAGTGGCAGGACATCACCAGCCGCTGGAGGTCATAGAGCGCCGGGGCCTGTGTCCCGCCGACGGCTGCCAGGGCGGTGAGGGCCAGCTCCGGATCCAGCAGCCCGGCGGTGACCAGGGGGCTGGTGCGGATTAACTCGGCCAGCGGGCCGCGGTGGTGCAGCATCCCGGCGGTCAACTGCCGCGAGAAGGACCCCTTGGAGTGCCGGGAGGTGAGCCAGGTGGGCAGGGACGGCACGGCGGCCGGCAGCAGCGGCTTGAAGGAGCTGACGCCATGCCGCTCGATCGGGCTGATCGCGAACGCCGCCCGGACGACTTGGTTGTCCAGGTAGGGGTGCACCTGCCGGATGCGCCAGGGGGCGGTGAGCGGGATGGTGTCGCGCGCGTCGGCCCCGACCAGCCGCAGAGAGGACCGCTGCTCGACCAGGTCCGCCCGCGCGTCGGGCTCTGCCGCACCGGCGGCCTCCCGCAGGAGGGCGGCCACCGCCGCACGGCCGGGCTGGGTCAGCCACGCCCCGAACTGCCCGAGGTGGCACCAGGACCACACCCCTGAGCGCTGCGTCGCGAAGTCCCCGCGTTCGACGCGGTCAGCGGCCTTCTCCAGCGCCCCGGCGTGGCCGGTGCCGGCCGCGGCGGTCACCGCTCGCCACAGCGCCCGCGGGGAACGGTTGCGGGCCCGGGCCCAGCCCGTGACCTGCCGGTGGGCCGACCGCCGGTCCCCGCACTGAACCCGGCCGATCCACGCCGCGCTGCACGAGTCCAGCACCACGTCCCCGCCGTTGCCCGTGAAGTGCAGCGGCAGGCCCGCGGCCGGGCCCAGGTAGAGGGCGTGCTGCGCGGTGGTCAGGCTCACCGCGGCCGGCTGATCGGTGAGCGGCTGGTCCGCTCGCCACCTGAAAGGTAGTTGCTCCCGCCCCCCGGTGCCGACCTCCAGCTCCACGCCCATGTGCTGCGCGGCCCGGCGGGCGTAGCGCAGGTCCTCGGCGGAGGTGTAGGCGTCTGCGTAGGTGAGGGCCCGGACTTCACCGTGGTGGGCGGCGAGGATGGCTAGGGTGGAGGAGTCCAGGCCGCCGGAGACATCGGCGCTCGCCAGGCCTCCGGCCGCCCGCATCCGCCACCGCACCGCCCGCTCCAGCGCCTCCCTGAAGGCCGGAGCGCCCTGCGCCAGCGTGGCCACCGGCTCGATCCCGCTGACCTCGACCATCTCGGGCCGCTCGCCGCCCAGCAGGAGTCCGAAGCCCGGTGGCACGGCGCGGATCCGGTCGTAGACGGTTCGCTGCGGCCAGTGCTCCGGGCCGGCAGCGATCCGGGCCGCCACCATCGCCAGGTCCGGCGCCGCGCCGCACTGCTCTGCCAGTCGCCGGGCCCCGGTCGCCCACACGGTGTGCGGGCCCTGCTCGGCGTGAAAGACGGTGCGGAAGCCGGAGAGGTCTCCGCACACGAAGCGGGACCGCTCGCTCTGGGCGACCACCCAGTACGAGCCGGGCAGGTGCGTCAGTTCCGCCCACCGTCCGGCCGCCGCCGCCTCCAGCAGCGTGCGTTCCTCCCGGCGCTCCAGGCAGAAGTCGCCCACCAGGGCGACCCGGGCCCGGTCATCGGACATCACTCGGGCCCGGCTGTCGGGCCCGACCCGTACTCCCGGCATGCCCGCCACCTGTTGCCCTGTGCTCCAGGACGGGGCCGCGGTGCTGCCGCCGGTGATCCACTCCTCGTTCATGAGCCTCCCCTTCGAAACGGGCCGGGGGCCGGCAGAGCCGGCCCCCGGGGTTACCGTGCGACTGTGGCTACGCGAGCCACATGCGCCCGACTGTGGTTACTCGAACCACATCGCGCCGGAATTGTCCCCGTCGTTGCTCGACTGGCGGCCGAGGGTGACGCCCTCGACGGGGAAGTCCTCCGGCAGGGCGATGGCCGGAGCGACGGCCGGCGCCTCGACGGTCTCGATGTTCTCGACATGCTTGGCGCTGAGGATCGTGGAACGCATCGGTACCTCCGTGATGGTGGATCCGGATGGTGCTGCCGCGGCCTGTCGCCGTGGCATGACCAGATCACCACCCCGGCCACGCCTCCGGCACCCGCCGAGAACCGCCGATTCCGCTCGTTCGCCCCGCCGCGCGCCCGCCCGGCCCCTCGCCGAATACCGCCGAAGAATTCGCCCAGCTACCTCGCCTCGAACTCCCGCTCTAGGGTGGGAAGTTCGACGGCACGGCACTGGAGGACGCATGGCAGCAGGTAGGCCCCGGACCGTGAAGAAGCCGAACGGTGAATTGGCCTTCTGGCTCACGAGGGCCGGCGTCTCCAACGCGGCACTGGCGCGGGAAATCGCCCGGCGCGCACATGCCGCCGGAGAGCGGGGTATCAATCCCAGCGAAGGGCGGGTGAGAGCGTGGCGAGCAGGCGAGGTGCCGAATCACCCCGTACCGCAGCTCATCGCCGACCACCTTGGCGCATGCACGGGACTCCCGCTCACGCCGACGGACCTCGGTATGCCGGACCGCTCGGTGCAGGTGTCGGCGGGGCCCGAGATGGCGTGGCAGGCAGCCACCACCATCGCCGCGATCACACACCTCACCCGGAGCGAGATGATGGTCCCTCACAGCCGTGACACCGACGATGCCCATGCCGTCCACGTCGGAGAAGACCTTCTCGGCCCACTGCACCGCTGGGCCACCGCCACCCCCTCCGCACTCGTAGAGCGGGGCGGCGGCCGACTCGGCGCCTCGGACGTCGCCGGCATCCGCGCGGTGACCGCGATGTTCCGCGACACCGACAACCGCCACGGCGGCATCCTCTCCCGCAGAGCCGTGGTCGCGCAGATGGCCGACGCCAATGCGCTCCTGGAGACCGCCTCGTACGACGAGGCTACCGGCCGGGCCCTCTTCGCCGCCGTCGCCGACCTGGGCTCGGTCGCCGGATGGATGACCTTTGACGCCGGGGCGCACCGCCGGGCCCAGACCATCTTCATCGCTGCTCTGCACGCGGCGAGCGAAGCCGGCGACAAGGCACTCGGCGCGCACATCCTCCAGTGCATGGCCCGGCAGATGTCCCACCTGGAGCACTACGAGGAGGCCCTGGACCTGGTCAACCTCGCGCAGTACGGGGCTCGCCGGCACGCCACCCCCGCGACGCGGTCCATGCTCGCCGCCCTCGAAGCCCGCTTCCACGCCATCCTCGGCCAGGTCGCGGAGAGTGAGCGTGCCGCCGGAACGGCCGAGGAGCTGTTCGCCACCGTCGACCCGCATTCCGAACCCGAGCACATGGCCTTTTACGACGAGGCGGAGCTGTCCGCGACCATCGGCGTCGCCCACCAGATCGCCACCAAGCACGACCAGGGCCCCGGCCGCTCCCGGCGAGCTGAGAAGTCCCTCACGCTGCTCGGGCGGGCCCTACAACTCCGCCCGGACCACCGGGTCAGAAGCAAGGCATTCGACCACCTGGGCCTTGCCCGCACGCACCTCGTCGTCGGCGAAGTCACCGGAGCTCACCAGGAGACTCAGACCGCACTCGCGCTGTTCGGGACGATCGGCAGCACGCGGGTGGGGGACCGGCTCGCCGAGCTGCACGACGAAGCCGAGCCCTACGCAACCGCGCCTGAGGCGGCGGAGCTTCGGGAGCAGATCCACGTCGCGGTCACGGGATGACTTCAAGATCATCGCGCCTACAGAACACCTCGCCGCCAATCCGTCCAGGCAAGGGCCAGCCCAGGCCGCGGCTTGCGAGGTGCGGAGGGAGTCAACTTCCAAACGGCAAGCCGTCTGAGGGCCCTCCCGGAGCGAGGAAGCGGGCGCCCATGTTGTCCATCGGGCTGAAGAAAACCATCGCCGTGATGCGCACGCCAAACCAGCAGCTCAGAGAGCTCGTCGCCGAGTCCGGCCTGAATCTACGCCCTGCTGCCGATGTGGAGGTTCGAGTTGGACCGGCGCCATTTCCTCACCACCTCCGCATACTCGGTGGCCGCCGCTGCCCTTCCCTTGAACTACGTGCAGGAGATCGCCGACCGCACCGCCGCGGCCCGCACCGGCCGCACCCTCGGGATGGCCGAGGTCGCCGCCGTACGCGACATGGTGCGCGTCTTCTCCGAGATGGACGAACGCCACGGGGGCCAACACGGCCGCAGTGCACTGGTGCAGTACCTGCGCGACGACGTCGCGCCCCTGTGCCGGGGGCACTTCCGCACGGGTGAAATCCGCCAGCACATGCTCTCCGCCGCCTCCCGCGGCGTGCACCTGCTGGGCTGGAAGTCCTACGACGCAGGCCAACAAGGCGCAGCACAGCGCTACTACCTGCAGTCCTACGCGCTCGCCGTCGAATCCGGCGTCACCGGTCACGACGGATTCGTGATGCGCACGATGGCCATGCAGGGGCTCAAGCTGCACCGGCCCGAACACTGCCTCGGCCTGGCAGAGACGGGACTGAACCGCGCCAAGGGCAAAGTCGACGCCCAGACTGAATCCCTCTTCCGTGCCGTCCACGCCCACACCCTGGCCAAGGCCGGACAGCGCACAGCCGCCCTCGCCGAAGCCGAACGGGCGAGCGCCCTGCTGACCGCCGGCCCCGGCGACGAAGTGCCGTTCTGGGCTCTGGCCTGGGGCCCTCCGGCCGCCTCGGTGTACTCGCGGAACGCGAAGGTCTACGAAACGCTCGGCGACCACCGGACCGCTGCCGAGCAATACGGCCACGCCGCCGGCGCCCGCCCCGCAGGCACCTACGCCCGCATCGTCGCCCTGGACCTGGTCGCGGGAGCCGAAATGCAGCTCAAGCGCGGCCAGATCGAGCAGGCGTGCGCCACCTGGGACCGGGCGCTGGACCACATGGACGGCGTACGGTCCGTCCGCACCCGCAAGGCCATCGCCCGGATGCGCGCCGACCTCGCCCGCTTCCGTGCCCGCGGCGTACGCTGCGCGGCCGAACTGGACGAACGCGCCATGGGCTTCCTCGCCAGCGCCTGACGGCCTGGTCGCTGCATCGCGACCAGGCCGTCGGGTAGGAGAGTTCCTGGCCAGGTAGCCGCCCGGCCAGCCTCCTGCTGACTACTGCGAAGACCGCAAGGCCACCGCCGACGAGATGCCCGCAGCGGCGAGCGCTGCGAGCGGACCGGCGTAGAGCGGTAGTCCGATAACAAGCGTGACCACAGTGCCGGCGGCGGCGATGACCGCAAATGCCCCTGCGGCACTCTGGCCACAGACGCGGAGACGTCGGCGCCTCCGAGCTCGCTTCGCGGTGCGGGCTGCACAGTCCGCACATGCCGCTGGCTCGGCAACTTCAGGCGCAGTACGTGGTTCCGTGGGAATGTTGGACATTGGGCGTCCTTTCTGACTGGTTGCCCCGCGCCCGCTGCCCGGGAGGCCAATCCAAGGAGCAGCGGGCGCATCAGCAGGTGTGGGAGACGTGCCAAGTGGCACGACGTCAGTTTGGCCCGTGTCCAGGGGCAATATGACGGTCCGGCTGTCTGGAGATTGTCTGGAATGGCAGCCAGCAGCCGTGCGCTGGTGGGCCGACAGCGAACGGGAGGGCAAGGGATGGGAACACCGAGCGGCAACGGCACCCGCCGGGGAGAGGGATCTCGGGCACCGATCAAGGCAGAGCCCGGTCCGGTGCGTGATCTGATCCAGCGGATGCGGGATTTGAAGGAGGCAGCCGGGAACCCCAGCCTCGCCGAGATCGAGAAGGCGATCCCCTTCGCCCGACCGACCATCGGGGCGGTGTTCACCGGGCCAGAGCTGAGCAGCCGCGAGGTCACCGTGGCTGTTGCGGGGTACCTGGGCGGGGACGCGGAGGACGTCGAGGAGGAGTGGGTCGCTGCTCGGGCCTGGGTGGACGCCCGCCGACGGTGGGCTTCAGAGAACCCGTTGCTGGCCTCCTGGCCCAAGGACGAGGCGGGGCTGCCTCAGCCCCCGCAGCTGCGGCAGACGGTGAAGGGGCTGAACGAGAAACCCGCGGGTCGAGCGACCTCTAACCCGGTTCGCGACCGCATCCTGGAGATGCAAGCCGAGATCGACCAGTATCTGAGAGCCGTGGTCCAGGCTTGCGGGCTGGATTCCGCGATGGAGCCACGCGACGTCTTCCGCCAGTTTGCAGAGGATGCAGCATTTCCTGCCGACATCTACCGCTTCCGCCGCCTGGCCTCCATGATCGACGATTTTGGCGCGGTAACCACGAGCCTGCTTCATGACCTCAAGGCGAAGCGGATCGCGGTGCTCGCAATGGTCTTCCAGTCCTATCTCTCCCTGTCGGAGCACTTCGTCGAGGCCATGGACTCGAATCTCCGCAACCTGGTCGAGAGCAGAGCCCTCCGCGAGCGCCAGGTACGTCTCGGCGTCCGCAGCGTGATGCGGGGGGAGCCGCGCCTGAAGGCCAAACGGTTTGAGGACTACCTGGCCTCCCTGATGCTCACCCGCCATCCCGAGGCACGGCCTCCCCTGCCGGCTGATGAACAGCAAGCGGCCGACCAGACCTTCGAGGAGCTCTTGGACAACCACGGGATCATGCTCCAGTGGAACAACCAACAGCTCTACCGGCTCAAGGACGAGATCGAAGCCGAGGAGGCCAAGGGAGCAAGCCGCCAAGAAGCCGAAGGCGTGGTCCGTGGCCGTATGAACGGCCTCATCCGCCGACGCGCGCTCCAGCCAGATCTTCTGAGGGCCGAAACCACGCCGCTTGATGACGGCCACGATTTCGCCAAGCGCTTTGTGGAAGCAACCAACTTCGATGATCTCTCGACCGACCCGGCCCCACCCGCGCCGCCCGGGGTGCGCGATGTGAATTTCGATCTGTCGTCCCTAGGACTGTGGCGGGCTACCGTTCCCGGCCCTGAAGGTCAAGAAGAGATCATCCAGGATCCCTCCCTCATTACTGCCTGGGGCCGGGCGCTACAGGCGGCGGAGCGTCTGTGGTCCGACGAAGAGCCACCGCTGCGGTACACCTATCGAGGCCAATCGGGTGTCGTCCTGCTCGGCGCGATGTTCGACGAGGCACAGCGGAGCGTGCTTGAGCGGTGGGAGAGAGTCGAACGCCCGCCGACCTGACGTACAGGGGCGGCCCCGGCAGCGACCCGTCGTGTGGTGTACGTGCCTGTCGAGAGGGACGAGTTGCTGCGCCGGCGGAACGAGCGCAATCGGCGCGCGGGTGATGCGAACTCGCTGACCTTCTTCCCCGAGGCGCTGGCTGACTTCTTCGCCCGCTTCGAGCCTCCCGGCGACGACGAGGGAGCGGTCGTCTACACCGGCGACGTGGACGCGGTGTACGCACCGGCCCGCTAATGACCCATCGAGCTCCGGACGCCCGGCAGGGAGCGTGACGGCCCCTGCCGGGCGTCCGGCCTGGTCACGGGCTCAACGACCACGGTGCGACGATGGGCCGGGGATGACTTCAAGTCGGGGTTCACTGCGGGTGCGCGGCGCAAGAACGTCCGTGTAGTGATGGTCCATGGTCAGGATGACTGGACGGTGCAGCCGCCAGGCCAGAGCAGCGTTGATGCAGTCGGTGAGTCCGAGTTTGTGCCCCATGTACGTGCGCATCAGCTGCTCGGCCTCGCCGAGCAGCCTGCCGTCAACGGTGGGGATTTGGAGTGATCCTGTACGGGCGAGCGCGCCAAGTCGGGTGACTGCCTCGACGGCGATGCGTTCGCCGGCGCGGCCGTTGAGCAGGTGGTCGAGTTCGTCCAGGACGAGCGGGGATGCGATCAAGATGCGTGGGGTGGCGAGTGCTGCCACTGCGGCGTGGTGATGGTGGTCTTTCCGGTTGTAGGCAGCAAGCCAGACGCAGGTGTCGACCACCGCGATGGCCGGTGCAGTGGTCACCGGCCCAGCTCCTCACGCAGATGTTCGTGAGTGTGGGCCGAGAGGTCGGTTGGTCCGTCGAACAGCCCCCAGTGATCGGGGGGCACGGTCTCTCCGACCGGGGCCGTCGGGATGTGCAGTGCTCCTGCGGCCCATTCGATGGCGAGGGCCTCGGGGGTCCGGCCGAGGACGGCCGCGAGATCACGCAACAGTGCGGCCTGGCTCCCGGTGACGGTGACGCTCGCGGTGATCTCTGCGTCGGCGGCGGGCGGGGTCTCGGCCGGCTGATCGCTCATGATGACGGGTCTCCTCGGTGCGCTTGCTCCCATGGTGCCCGGTTCCAGGCCCCGTGGGACAGCGCGGCGATCCTGCCGGGCCGGTGCTCCCGAGAAGAAAAATAAAAAAAGTTGGGCCGCCCGGTCACATCAGCGCGGATCCGCCTCCCCTCTCTGTCCTGAGGCGGCACAGTGCCGCCCTCGATGAGGAGGCGCAGATGAATTCGCACAAGGTCAGCACGACCGGGCGGGGGCAGCGATGACGGGGATCCTGCCGCGCACGTCGGAGATCGGGCACTGGCTGGGGACGCTGCTGCAAGCCGGCCTGGCGCACCTGTGGTGGATTGCCCTGGCGGCGCTGGTCGCCGTGGTCGTGTGGGTAGCGGCTGCGGTGTGGTGGCGGCGGTGGGCGGTGCGCGAGCTGGCCGGCCGTACGCGGGTGGAGCTGGTGCCAGCGGCCACGTTCGATCCGGATTTGCTCGAGGTGGGTCGTGTGGCGGGGCGGCTGGCCAGTGTGCGCGCGGCCGGCGGGATGCTTCCCCGGCGCGCGGCCGCGGTCCGGGTACGGGTCGCAGCTGGCGACGAGGGGCACCTGCACTACTGGTGGGAGGGCCCGCAGCGGGCAGCGGGAGTGTTGCGGCTGTCGGGGTACCGGCGGGTCGAAGTCGTCGCCCCTCGCACCCGTTCCGAGCGCAAGCGGCGTATCCGGTTCGCTGACGCTGCACCCCTGAAGCGGGGTGGTTCGTGGTGAGCACCATAGACCTGACCAAGCCCGCCGACACCTGTGGCGATCAGGGCGTTGAGCTGGAGAAGGAGCCGCTGACTGAGGACGGCGGCGTCCGGGGCGGGCCGCGCTACGTTGCGCGGGCCGAGCTGGTGCTGGCTGGGCCGGATCACCGTCCGCTGGGGAAGGCTGCGCTGGACCCTGACCCCTTGGAGCATCTGGCGGCGGTCTTCGCCCAGGTGCGCACCGAGGCCGGTGAGGAGGCCGAGCTGGTCGTCGACCTGGTCCCGGTGCCGGGCCGGAAGGTTGCCCGACGGCGCCGGGCCCTGATGCGGCGCGCTGCCCGCCGGGGGCCGTCCGCGTACGGCGAGCAGCTCGGTTCGGGGGGCCGTGGTGGTGGGGTGATGGAAATCCTGCGCGACGGCCTGGGCATCTCTGGAGGCGCAGGCGTCAAGCGGGGCTTGGTGCGGGTGCCGCGGCAGAGCGACCTGTCGGAGGGGGTGGGGAAGTTCGTCCCTGGTGCGGAGGTGTTCGCCGTCCAGGTGCTGGTGCGGTGTGTGGCCCGTCATCCGCAGCAGGCGCAGGCTCGTCTGCATCAGGTGATGGCGGCGATGGAGGCGTTCAGCGGCGAGAACCGGTTCGTGCCGGTCGGCCCGAAGTGGGGGCCGTGGCGCGGGTATTCGAGTGCGTGGTGGCTGCGGAGCCGTTTTGACCGGCGGCTGGTGCGGGGGGACTTCGCGCCGGCCCGTCGGCAGTGGGTGACGTGGCAGGAGATCGCCGGGCTGCTCAAGCCGCCCACGGTCCGCTGTGACGCGCCGAATGTGGCGCGGTGTGGTGGTGTCGTCCCGCCGGCTCCGGCTGCGCTGCCGACGTGGACCGGGCAGCGCGATGTCCTGCCGCTGGGGCGGGTGATCGGTCCCGACGGCACCGAGCGGCTGGCGGGCGCCCGCACTGCGGATGTCCTCTTCGGCGCCTTCTACGGAAAGTCCGGGTTCGGGAAGACCGAGATGGGCCTGGTGCAGTGCCTGGCCCGCGCGTACGCCGGGGACGGGACCTGGTTCCTCGACCCGCACGGTGCGGCGTGGCAGCGGGCCCGCCCCTACCTGGCGCACCCTGCGGTCGCGGGCCGGGTGTGGGAGATCAACCTGGCCCGGCCGGCCATGGACGACCGGATGGCGTGCTGGAACCCGTTGTCCATGGAGGGCCGGTCCCTCGAGGAGGTGCAGGACGTCGTCGGCTCGGTGGTGGGTGCGATCGCCTCCGCCCATTCCTGGGGGGAGAACGCCACCCGAGCGCGGACGATCCTGTCCAGTGCCGCGCGCACACTCGCCCATCTCTCCCACCACCTGGTGAGTACCGGGCATCCGGAGCTGCAGCCGACCGTCTTCCAGCTGCGCACGCTGCTGGAGGACGAAGGGTGGCGCGAAGCGGTGCTGGCGGTCCTGGACCCGGCCGAAGCTACCTTCTGGCGCAAGTCCTTCCCCGACCTGGAAGCCGCCGCGCGTAACCCGGTGACCAACGCCCTCTACCGGATGGACAACTCGCTGTCCCTCAGGGCGTTTCTGGGTTCGCCCCGCTCGGCGTATGACGTGCGCCGGGCGATGGACGAGCGGCAGATCGTCTTCGTGTGCCCGTCCGGCACCGGGGAGAGCGATGACCTGGTCACGGCGCTGCTGCTGTTCGACCTGTTCAGGGCTGGGATGTCGCGCATCGACACCGCGGTGGAGGACCTGGCGCCGTTTTGGACCTGGGCGGACGAGCTGACCGCGGTCGACGGAGCCTCCCACGGCTACATCGCCAAGATCTTGGAGCAGCTGCGGAAGTTCGAGGTGAGGTTCATGGGGATGACGCAGATGGCGATGCGGCTGTCCAACGAGACCCGGGCCGCCCTCATGCAGAACCAGAGCTTGTTGTCGGCGACGGCCGCGGACTTCGACGAGGCCGGCTTCGTCGCCAAGCGCCTGCCGGGGATCGATCCGGAGACGGTGCTGGGTTTGGACAAGTACGAGTACATCCAGTCGGTCATGCTCCGAGGCAAGCGGACCACGCCCTTCCGGGTCCGCGGCGTTCCGGTTGATGAAGTCTTCGCCGACTACCGCAACGACGAGGGCCTGCCGGCGCTGGATGAGGCCATCGACCAGAATCTGGGCCGTCTCACGGTCGGCGAGATCCTCACCACCCAGCGCGGCCTGGACGACGCGATCCGCCACCACGTCTCCAGCAGCCGGCCGCATAGGCCCCGCCCCGCCAGGACCGGATCCGGCAATGCGGTCCGCCCGCTCCGCCTGACCTGACCCCCTACAGAAGTGCCGCGTGTGCGGCCTGAACCTGGGAGAGACATGTTCAACTTGCTTCGCCGTGCGCGCCGCAACGTGCCGGCCGAACCTTCCATCGCCGTTGTCGACGTCAGCGCCTTCCCGGACCGGCACACCGAGCGGTGTGCGGATTTCGCCGTGGTCTCTCAGCCGCTGGGGCCGTTGGTGACCGAGATGATCGCCTTGCACACGCACACGCGGCATCTGTCGTGGCTGTCCGAGCGGGAGCAATGCCCGGACTCCTACCGGTTGCTGGCCCGCTCGATCGTCCGTGAGGTGCTGGCCGGCTGGCACCACCAGACCGACGGCCGCGGCACGATTGGCGATCTCCTGACCGACGACGCCCACCGCGCCCGCCCTAGCCGCGTGCCGGAGCATCAGGATGCGCGGGCATCGGAGCCTGCTGCCTCTCGCCGTGCTCCGGATCCTGAGGATTCGGTGCCGGGGCAGCCGGCACCTGCGCAGTGGTGGTCGCAACGGACGTTCGAGGGAGAAGTCGAGGCCAAGACGCCGGCGCCGCCAATGTCGGATTCCGGCCCCGTCTCCCACGGGCCTGATCTTGGAGTGTCTGAGCTGGCACAATCGGCGCCCCGGCAGGGCGTGGCGCCCTGGTGGTCGCACGCGAGGGGGCAGCAGTGGGAAGGCTGGGTGGATCGTTGTCGGGACGGTGGCGGGGCTGGTGACGGGGTGCGCCGGCGGCCCTCCCGCGAAGCAGCGTCCCGCCGGCGACAGCAAGCCCAAGGCGTCGCAGAAGGTGAAGCGTGAGCTGCCCGAGGGCATGCACAAGCTCGGTGAGGGCGTGACCACGGAGGAAGGGACCTGGAGACTGACGCCCTCTGCGCTGACCCAAGTGACGCCGACCTCCAAGGTCAAGGGTCTGCCGCGGGGGTGGCGTGCGGCAAAGATGACCTGGACGCTCACCAACAAGGCCAGCGAGATTCAGCAGCTGCTGGACCTCTCCCCCACCGTCCGGTACGGGGCGATGGGGAAGCCCGCCGCTCTATTCACCGACACCGGCATCGACGGGATTCCCGACGCGATCAGCGACGATCCGCCGCGCGTAAAGCCCGGCGGGGCCTACACCCTGACGGTGGGTGTCGCGGTACCGGCCGACGCGGCCGGAGAGCCGGTCACCATCACCACGCGGCCATCGACGATGTTCGGGGACACCGGCGACGTCGACTTCTTCGAGGGCCCCTTCCCCGGGGCAGCTGCCCGCAGGGACTCCGTCCTCCACCCGCGGCCGGTACCGGACACCCGCAAGGCGCTGGCCTTTGGGCAGTGGAAGGCGGATCCGCAGGTGACCGTCGATCACGTCCGGCCTGCGGGCACAGACGCCGGGGGGGCGGCCCACGTTCACCGGGGAATTGACCGTGCGCAATGACGCGACCGTGGCTGATCTGCCCTATACGCCGATGAACAAGACGGTGCGGGTCTATTACGGCAACGACCTCAAGGAGGCAGACCTCATCCGAGGCGGCCTTGGTATGAGCAGCGCCGGATTCATCGCCCCACAGCGGGCCGCGACCCACGAATTTCGATTCGCGCTTCCGAAGGGATCCAACGCGGCGTCCGTGACGGTAGAAGTCACCGATCTCGGTGACACCGTGGCCACCTTCGAAGGAAAGATCACGAACCGGGCGAAGTGAATGCCTCGGGGCGATTCTCGTCACATGGCAACGGACTCTGCAGGAAAGCGGGTTACCGCTCCGCACCGAAATGCCGGAGATGCCGCGCACATTCCCGAAAACATACTTCAGGGTCTGCAAAGCGGGCGGTAGGGTACAGGTCCAGCCACTCCGATGGCGCAATACCGCCCCGCGGCGAGTGATCAAGAACTGCATTACAACATCACAGCATGACCAAGAAGACCTGGTGATCATGCCATCGGGGAGGGAGCACCAATGCGAACAGCACGGGCCAGGAGCCGCCGCTGGAGCCCGGCCAGGAACAGCACAGTCGCGCTGTTTATCGCCGGATGCGTAGCGCTGACAGCGACCGCGTGCAGCAGCTCGCCCAAGGAGCCGGACTCCAAATCCACGCCTACGCGGCATACAAGCCCGAAGCCGACACCGGCAGACGCGGGCGCCCGTAAGCAGGTTCTGGCCGTCTATTCCGGAATGCGTGCCGAGCAGGTCAAGGCCTACGCCACGGGCGACGCCAACGGAACCAAACTGGAGAAGTACGCCGCCGACAAGGCTCTTGCCACGGTTGAAGGCAACCTCTTCCGCTATCGCCAGGGCGGCATCGTCTTCAAGGGAAAGCCGAAGAGTTCGGCGAAGGTAACCGCGCTCAGCCTCACCACGAAGCCCAAGACGGCGACCGTCACCGAGTGCCTGGACACCACGCACTGGACGCCGGTGGTGAAGTCCAGCGGCAAGAAGGCGGCCAGCGGCAATCAACCACGCCGCTACACCGTGACCGGCACTGTGCGCACCATCGGAGACACCTGGATGGTCGTCGGCCTCACTGTCCACAAGGACCACCCGTGCTGAAGGCACCGGCCGCCGCTGCCGTGACGCTCGGCATTCTGGCCGCATCAGCATCTTCCGCCTACGCGGACGGCACTCCGCCCGAGGACTGCGGCGGCCTGGAGGTATGCGTTGGCGCATACGACCCGGGCAGCCCCGCCCACAAGAGCAGCGGCTCCCCGCATCACGCCGCCCGCAGCAAGGCCAAGGGCAAGAAGCCGGTCTGCAAGGTGTGGGGCGACGGCCAGGACACCAACATTTCCGGTGGCCGCCTCACCGATGACGACAGTGCGGCCAACGTCGAGGTCCCCTGTCAGGATTCCAACCTCGGCTCGTTCTCCGGCGGCTGCTACTACAAGCCCGCCCCCGCCCCGCCCGCGGATGACCCCGTGTGGAAAGGCCACAAGCCGGGCGACGGCGCGATCTACCAGAAGACCTGCCCCCTCGCCTCCAACAGCGACCCGTTCAACACCAATAGCAGCGGGCTGGTGTGGATGGCCAAAGCTCCCGGTCGCGGCGCAGTCGATCCTGCCGAGCTGGCCCGTAAGGCTGTCGACAAGATGACGCTGCGCGGTGCGCAAATCGGCATCGTGCCCAAGCCCGGCAGCAAGGGCCTGGTCGGCCTTCCGGTATGGATGTGGACGCAGAAGACCCGCGAGGCGTACGGGCCGAATACGGCTTCGGCTTCGGCGGGCGCGGTCACGGTGTCGGCAACGGCCCACGTATCGAAGATCGTATGGGATATGGGCGATGGCCAGAAGGTCACCTGCACCACGGCCGGCACCCCGTACAAGCCGTCCTACGGCAAGAGGCGTTCACCGGACTGCGGCTACCTCTACCAGCACTCCTCCAAGGACCAGCCCGGCCAGAAGTACCGCATCACCGCTACGTCGACCTGGACGATCGACTGGAACGGGGCCGGCCAGTCCGGTCAGCTCACCCAGACCCGCCAGTCCCAGACCCAGCTCACCATCGGTCAGCTCAAGGTCCTCAACTAGCCCCCGGGCCAGCACGTTACGGAAAGTCGGGCGCGATGAAGAACAGCACCTCCCAGATCCCTGCCCCCACCACGGCGCCGCCGATGCGGCCCGAGACACCCATCGGGGCCGGCCCTGTCCCCCGGCACCGCAAACGCTCGATGCTGGTGCTCGGCGTGCTCATCACTCTGGTCGGCGTGCTGGGTACCAGCATGCTGGTGCGCAGCGCCGGGGACCGCGAGGACGTGCTGGCGGTCGCCCGGGATGTACCGGCCGGCCAGGAAATCACCGCGGAGGATCTGACCACCGCCGCCCTGCCCAACGACCCTGCCCTGAGGCCCGTGAAAGCGAGCGAGAAGTCGAGCGTGATCGGCCGACGCGCCACGGCGCCGCTGCACCGTGGGGAGCTGCTGGCCACCTCACAGTTCCACGGCGGCAAGGTGCTCCCCGACGGCCAGGAGCTGGTGGCCGTTGAGGTGCAGCGTGGAGCTGCTCCCGTCGATGCGCTCGCGCCGGGCGACCAGGTCAAAATTGTTTCCACGCCGGGCAAGGACGAGCAGATCTCGAAGAATGCTCCTGCTCCGCAGGAGATCGAGGCGCAGATCGTGAAGGTCGGTGCCCCCAACGCCTCCGGTGCGGTCGTCGTGCAGGTCTCCGTCGCGGGTACGGACAGCTCGCTGCTGGCCGCACGGGCGGCCACCGGACGGGTGGCGATCGTGCTGGCATCGAAGGGCTGAGCACGGTGTCTGTGATCGCGCTGACCTCGGCGCACGCGAGCGGTGTGACCGTCTCCTCCCTGGCCATGGCACTTTCCGGACCGCGACCGTCGCTGCTGGCGGAGGCGGACGCCAAAGGTGGCAGCATCCGTACCGGCTACCGCATGGGCGAGTGGGGCGGCGAAGTCGGCCTGTGGCACCTGGCTCAGGCCGACCGCGAAGGCACGCTGGCGGAAGCCTTCGAAGCACACCTGCGGCGCCTGGACGCCTCCGGCAGCCGGCTGTGGCTGCCGGGCCTGACCGATCCACTGCAGGCCGCGGCCCTGGCCCAGACCTGGGAGCCGCTGAGTCTGCTACTGCAGGCCATGGACCAGCACGCCGGATACGACGTCGTCATCGACGCTGGCCGCGTCGTCCTCGAACCAGGCGGCGTCCACCCCTCTTTGTACCCGCGGCCACTGCTGCACCGCGCCGACCTGGTCCTGCTGGTCATGCGCAACACCATGACGTCCGTCGCGCAGACGCTGCCCGTGGCCCGGTCCCTCCAGAAGGAGCTGGCGGAGCGCGGCACGGGCTCCGATGCCCTGCGGCTGCTGCTGGTGCAGGAGGGCGACGTCTCGAGCCATGACATCGCCAACCGGCTGCAGATCCCGGTCATCGGCACACTGCCGTGGGAGGAGAAGACCGCCCGCGTCCTCACCCACGGCACGACCCGGCAGGTGAAGCCATCCGCGATGCTCAAGCACGCACGCGAAGCGGCCCGCGCCGCCGAGATCGACGCCAGCACGCGCCGGCTGCGGATGCAGCTGCCCCCACCGCCCGTGACCTCGCCGGTGGTTGCTGGTGTGGTGCAGCGGCTGACCGCCCCGCGCCAGGAGGTGACGATCCGTGGATAACCGCAACGGCACCCCGGTGAACGGGGTGGGCACTCCCCTGTCCGGGATGCTCAAGGATGTGCTCGCGCAGCGCCAGATGGTCGGCACCTCCGCGCCGACGCCCCCAGCAGGCCCCGCGTCGCAGTCGCCAGCCCCGGCAGTACAGCTCGGCAAGGACGGCCCTTCCGGTCCAGGCCACCTGACAGACCTTCCTGGTGTGCTGCCGGTCTCGCGGACCGTGATCCGGGAACTGCAGGACGCGGTCTCGCAGGACCTGGTGGAGCAGGAACGCAACAGCGAGAAGCGGCTCAGCCCCGACGACCAGCTGGAACTTGCCCGCTCCCTGGTCGCCAAGCGCGTCTCGGCCTGGGCCGTCGAGCACGCCCGCACAGCACGGCCGCTGTCCAACCCCCAGCTGGAAACCGTCCGGCAGGCCATCATCAATGCGCTGTTCAAGGCCGGCCCGCTCCAGCAGTACCTGGAGGACGAGAGCGTCGAGAACATCGTCGTGGACGGTGACCAGGTCCTCGTCGACTACTTCGACCGGCCCACCCAGCGCGTCGACCCGGTGGCCGACGACGACGAAAGCCTGGTCGCGCTCATCAACCGGCTCGCCGCACGCTCCGGGCACGGCGACCGCGTCCTGAACCCCGCCACCCCCATGGTCAATTTCCGGCTGCCTGACCGCTCCCGCGTCGCCGCGACGCTGCTGACCACGCGGCCCACCATGGCCATCCGGCGTCACCGCGTCATGAGCGCCTCCCTTGAAGACCTCGTCGAATGGGGCACGCTCAGCCCCGCGCTCAGCGCGTTCCTGCAGGGCCTGGTCGCGGCGCGGCAGACGATGCTGGTCGCCGGGGACATGGGCGTGGGCAAGACGTCGCTGCTGCGGGCGCTGGTGCGCAAGGTAGGTGCCGGTGAGCGCATCGTGACGCTGGAGACCGACCGTGAACTCTTCCTGGACGAGGACCCGGACGTTGCCGCGCATGTGATGGCGATGGAGGAGCGCGCTTCCAACGGCGAGGTCGGCAAGGACGGGCGGGAGACCGGGCGGATCACCATCGCCGACATGTACCCGCACACCCTGCGGATGCTGTCCACCCGCGTGGTCGTCGGTGAGGTCCGCTCCACCGAGGTCGTGCCGATGCTCGATGCGATGAGCTCCGGCGGCCGCGGCTCGATGTGCACCCTGCACGCCGCCTACCCGCGTCTGGTCCTGCCCCGCCTGGTGCAGCTGTGCCAGAGCGCCGGCAAGGACGTCGACTCCACCCACCAGCTCGTCGCCAACGCCGTGAACTTCGTGATCTTCATCCGGCAGACCGACCAGACGCAGATCGGCGGCCGCCGTCACCGCTACGTCTCCGACGTCCTCCAGGTCACCCCCGGGGAAGGCGGCCAGCCGGCCTTCAGCCGCATCTTCGCGCCGGCCGGTGACGGAGACCCGCGAGGGGTGCCACAGGACCTGCCGACCGGCGAGGTGCTGCAGGAGCTGGAAGACATCGGCTTCGACAAACGCTGGCTGACTGAAGAGCAGTACGGACGCTGGCCCAAGCCGATGGGGCTGGTGCGGCGATGAGTCTGGGACAGCTCGGGATGCTCGGCGCGCTGTGCGGCCTGCTGATGGCGGCCGGCATCGTCCTTGCCGTACGGTCCTTCAGCCCTCCGGCCGAAGCTAAGCAGGGGCGCCCGAAGCGGGCCTCTCTGTGGCAGCGGGTGTGCGAGTCGCTGCCCGGCGCATGGGCCGAGCGCTACCGGTGGATCGTGGTCGCCGCCGGCGCCGTTGCGGTGGGGGTGTGGGTCTGGACGGCCCGGCCCGTCCAGGGTCTGCTGGCCGCCGCGGTGGTCGCCGGTTTCCCCTGGATCTGGCATCCGTCGGTCACCTCCACCCGCCGCATCGTGCGGCTGGAGGCGCTCTCGCGATGGCTGCAGCACCTTGCTGGCGCGCACGTCGTCGGGCACACCCTGGAGGCCGCGATCAGCGGCGCGATGCGCCAGGTCCCCGCGGACATTCACGCACCCGTACGCACCCTGGAGGCCCGTCTGCGGATGGGCGTCGACCCGGAAGCCGCTTACCGTGCATTCGCTGACGACTTCGATGACGGCGCGGTCGACAACGTGGTGCTGGTGTTCATCACCCACATCCGCGACCGCGGCCGCGGCATGGTCGAGACGCTGCAGACCCTCTCCGACCTGACGGCCGAAGAGGCGGCCTCGCTGCGGACGGTGGACGCGGACCGCCAGAAGGTGCGCACACAGACCCGGTGGGTGGCGATCATCGTGCTGGCCATGGGCTTCACCATGGGCAGCAGCTTCGGCCCCGCCTACAACAGCGCAGGCGGCCAGATGTGGCTGCTGCTCATGGGCGCCGCCTTCGTGGGGGCCATGGTGTGGCTGCGGCGCCTGTGCGCGGTCAAGCCCTCGCCGCGGCTGCTGCAGCCGCGTCCGGCCCAGGAAACGAAGCAGGCCGCGATGGCCGGGCCGGGAGGCGTTGGATGATGTCGATGGCAGGCGCCGTATATGGCGCGATGATCGGCGGCGGTGTCTTCCTGGTGGTCCGGGAACTGCTGCCGTCCCGCCCGGACCTGGGCGCTGTCCTGGATCGTCTGGAGAACACCACCGCGGCCGCGAAGACGCAGCATGCGCCGGGTACTTCCCGGAGCCTGATCTTGACCGAGCAGATCGGCGAACGCGTCCTGGGGTCCTTCGGCGAGCGGGTGGGCGTCCCGCGCAAGGACCTGGATCTGCTAGGCATCTCTCCCGCCAGACACGCCGGCGACAAGGTCATCGGCGCCATCGGCGGCTTCGCGATGCCGCAGATGGCCATGGCCATGGCCGCGCTGCTTGGCCTGCAGCTGCCGTTCGTGGTGCCCTTGTTCGTCAGCTTCCTCTTCGCGGCGATCATGTGGCTCTCCGCTGACACCAACGTGCGGTCCAAGGCGACGAAGCTGCGGCTGGAGTACCGCTACGCGGTGGCCTCGCTGATGGAGCGGGCCCGGCTGCAGCGCGGTGCGCACTCCGGTGCCGAGCGGGCCCTGTACGAGACCGCAGCCGTGGGCGACGGGCGCGTCTATATGCGGATCCGGGCCGCGCTGGACCAGGCCCGGCTCTCGGGCACCCCGCCCTGGGATGCGCTCAAGGCGCTCTCCGAGCAGTTGGACGTCCCCGAGCTGGCCGGCCCGGCGGATACGTTCGCGCACGCCGGCGGGGAGGGTGCCTCGATCATCGCGGCGCTGGAGACGCAGGCCAAGGCCCTGCGCAAGCGGCTGCAGACCGATGTCCAGGCCGAGGCCAACGCCGACTCGGAGAAGTCGGTGGTGCCGGGCACGGTGCTGTTCGTCGTGCTGTTCGCCACCCTCGGCTACCCGCTCTTCCAGACCCTGATCAGTACCTGACCGCTCCGGCGGCCACCACCAGACCTGTTCACCACCGAAGGGGGAGATCCCATGAAGCACACCACCCGCACGCTGCGATCCCGACTGGCAGACCGCTGGCTGACCTGCGTGGCTCGTATGACGACCACGCGAAACGACGCCGGCCTGGAAACCTTGGAAAAGCTCATCATCGGCGCCGTCCTCATCGTCGCCGCCACCGCCTTCGGCGTTGCATTCAACGGCAAGTTCGACAGCCTGATGAACACCTTCAAGAGCTCGTTCTGACATGTGGCGGAGCGGGAGGCTGCGGTGGCGTGCATGGCGCGCGGGCATGGGGGGTGATGAGGGGATGGGGACGCTGGAGTTCACCATCATCGCCCCGGTCGTCATGCTGATCCTGTGCGCCGGGCTGCAGCTGGGCATGTGGTACCTCGCGCAGGAGGCCGCGCTCACCGCTGCCCGCAAGGCCGCCACGGTCGGCGCCGCCTACCAGGCATCCCCCGCTGACGGCACCGCCCGTGCCCGCAACTGGCTCGCCGGGGTCCACCTCATCAAGGGCGCCTCCGTCTCCTCGGCCGGCTCGACCGCCGACCGAGTCCGTGTGACTGTGACCGGCACCAGCCTCTCGCTCGTGCCGGGCTGGACCCCGCACGTCACCAAGAGCGCCGAGGTACCGGTCGAGCGCTGGAACGTGGGGCCATGATGACGATGCTGCGCCGCCTTCACTGGCGGGACGACCGGGGCACCTACACCCTGGAAACCGTCATCTGCGTGACGTTTCTGCTGCCCTTCCTGGGGCTGCTCGCCGCGTACGGCCTGGCCGGCGTCTTCGACTCCAGCGTCGACAACGCCGCCAACTCAGCGGCCCGCGCTGCCTCGCAGGCCACCGATGCGGACACCGCTCAGGCCCGCGGCCGCGCCGCGGCTGCCGCGGCCCTGCGCCAGGACGACCGCAACTGCACCAGCCAGACCGTCCGCATCGACACCGGCTCCTTCAACGCGCCGCTCGGACAGGCCGCGAGCGTGACCGCCACCGTCACCTGCACCATCCCGCTCTCCCAGCTGACGGTCCCGGGCCTGCCCGGCTCCAAGACGCTCACCGCCACCGCCACGAGCGCGCTGGACCAGTACGCCGACCGCGGGAAGTGACCATGCTGCCCCTCTACGCTGCCACCCGCCGGTTTCTCCGACGCCGCTGTCACGGTCCGCATGATCAGGGCTCGGCCACCTTGTTCTGGATGATCGTCGGCGTGGTCTTCCTCGGCCTCCTGGCCCTCGTCGTGGACGGCGGCGGACAGCTCAAGGCCTCCGCGCACGCCGATGACGTCGCCAACGCCGCAGCACGGGCGGGCGGTCAGCAGATCGACGCCGGCAAGGCGATCCCCGGCGGGGAGGTCGTCGTCGACCCGGAAGCCGCTGCCTCCGTCGCCCGGGACTTCTTGCGCAAGGCCGGCGTGGACGGCACCGTCACCGTCTCCGGCGGCGGCAAGCGCCTGGACGTGAGCGTGAGCGACACCTACCACTGCCTGATGCTCGTCGGCGTCGGCCAGCCCACATTGCCCGTCACCGGGCACGGCACCGCCCAGCTCGTCCATCAGGTCGGAGACTGACTGACATGCCCTACCCCCACTCCCCCGCGCGTCGCCCCTGGCCGCTGACCCTGGTCCGTGCCATCGGCAGCCTGCTGGCTCTGGCCGCGCTCGTCGTCGGCCTGCCGATCGGGCTGCTGCGCATCGGCACGTTGCCCGACGGCGTGCCGTCCCTGGGTGATATCGGGGACGCGCTGATGGCACCGGACGACGGGCAGGTCCTGTTCACCGCCATCACGCTCGTGTGCTGGGTGCTGTGGGCATGGTTCGTCGCCTCCCTGGTCGTGGAGGCCGCCGCCCTCCTGCGCCACCGCGCCGCGCCGCGCGTGCGGGGCCTGGCCGCACCGCAGCGTCTGGCGGCCGTCCTGCTGGGCGGGTTGCTGGTCCTGCCGTCGGCCACCGCGATCGCCGCGACACCCGCAACCGCGGTTGCCCACAGCGCCACCGCAGCGCCCGGCCCCTCCGCTCCCCACGCCTCGGTCCCTCAGCAGCAGGCCCCGCACACCGGCCCCCAGCACACCGTGGGGGCCACCGGCGAGACCCTCTGGGACCTGGCTGAGCACTACCTCGGCGACGGACGCCGTCACGCTGAAATCCGTGCCCTGAACCCCGGATTGCCGCAGACCGCGACGCTGCCCGCCGGCACCGTCGTCAACCTGCCGGCCGACGCGAGCGGAGTGCACACAGATCTCGCCGCGGCCGCCCCGGCCGCCGCCGAGGCCGGCACGCAGCAGCAGACGAAGACCGAGACGTACACGGTGGCTGCCGGGGATTCGCTCTCCGGTATCGCGCAGAAGAAGCTCGGCGACGGCGACCGGTGGACCGACATCTATGCCGAGAACAAGGACACGATCCACGACCCGGACCTGATCTATCCCGGCGAGCGCGTCGACCTGCCCCCGCAGGCCACCCCGAGTCCTCCCGGCGAGCACAGCAAGCACGGCCAGGACGCGGCGCCCAAGCACGAACACCCCGCGCCGGAGCCGGGCAACGGCAGCGATGCCTCCCCCCATCACGAGCACCAGGAGCAAGGCGGGGACACAGAGGACACCAAGCCCGCTCCTGCTGCGCCCGACGCCTCCGAAGGAAAGACCACAGGGCAGGACGAGACGGCGACACCCTCGCAGAAGCCTTCCGCTGCGCCCTCCCCCACCCAAGCAACGCCTGCCCCGCACGCACCCGCCCGCCCTGCGGCCTCGGAGCAGGTCAGCCCCGGCCAGGTCGCCGCGATCGGTGGCGGTGTCCTGGCCGCGGCCCTGCTGTCCGCTGTCGCCACCCGGCGCATCCTGCAGCAGCGTCGCCGGCACCGCGGCCGCCGCATCGCACTCCCCGAAGAAGGGGCTGCCGCCGCCGAGCAGAATCTGCGTACCGCCGAAGCTGCTCTGGACACCACGATGCTTGACGGGGCCCTGCGCACCGCGGCAGTCCATCTCACCGCCGCCGGCCGGGAACTGCCGCCGCTGTCGGCAGCGGTGATCGGCCCGCGCGAGATCGTGCTGCACCTGACCGAACCGGCCGCGCCCGTACCGCCCTTCAGCGCCGCACCCGACGTACTGCAGCGGTGGGCCTGCCCCACGCGAGGGGGCGAACTGCTGCCCCAGGAGCAGACCGACGACGTCGAATCTCCCTACCCGACGCTGGCCTCCCTCGGTTGGGACGAGCAGGGCCACTTGATCCTGCTCGACCTGGAAAACGCCGGGCACCTGCACCTGACAGGGGCCGACCGGCACCGGGTGCTGCGCACCCTGGCCCTGGAGCTGGCGGCCAGCGAATTCGCCGACCACCTCACCGTCTCCGCCATCGGCCAGTCGGCGCCCGGCCTGCGCGAGGAGATGCCCGAGCGGGTCATCGAGCACGCGGACATCGCCAGCGCGCTGGGCGCTATCCGCGCGCATCACACCGAGCAGCAGCGCGCCCTGGCCGTCCTGGGCGCACCTGGTCTGCGTCGTGCTCGGACCGGGGAGGAGACCGCCGCTGCGTGGAACCCGCACCTCTTGTTCAGCGACGCCGATGACGGCGCGGGCACGGAGCTTGAAGAGCTGCGGCAGGTCGTTGCCGACTATCCGCGGTCGGCGACCGCGCTGGTGACCACCGGCATCGGTGCGGCCGTCCCGTCCGGGGCCCAAGTGGTGGATGCCGATACGGCGGCCGGGCCCATCACGCTGCCGCTGCCGGGCACCGAGGTGGAGGTCTCGTGCAACGTGCAGGCGCTCAGCGATGAGGACTACGCCTACGCGCTGGAGGTGCTGGCGACGACCCGCGCGGACGACGTCCCCGCCGCCCAGCCCGTCGCCACTCCCCCGAAGGCCGTCCCGGATCTGCCGCAGTACTCAGCAGCGACGGATGAGCCCACGGCCGCGCCCGTCGCTCCCCCGGCGCCGCCGGCCAGCTCCCCGGCCCAGGTACCGAGCCTGATGGCCCAGTTCGCCCTCTACGAAGACGAACCGCCCGCCGAAGACGACGCGGCGGATGCCGCTGCGGGCGACACCGAGGACCAGGAGGGCGAAAGCCTTCCCCTCCCCCCTGGCGGGATGGACGAGCCCACACCGTCCGGCTCTTCCTCGCCTGCGGCGCAGCACCGTGGCCCGGCCGTACACGCACATGTCTCGCCGATGAAGGAGACGCCGGAGCCGGAGCCGGCGTTCGAGGCCGCGGTGGAAGACACCGAGGGCGACGGCCCCGTGGTGCGGATGCTGGGCCCCGTGGACATCGAGGGCACCCAGGGCACCATCGAGTCCAAGCGCAAGCGCACCTGCATCGAGCTGGCCGCCTGGCTCGTGCTGCACCCCAACCTCGACCACCACGCCGTGGACGAGGCGATGTGGCCCGGCCGGGACACCGCCCGCAAGTACCGCAACGCAACCGTGAGCCGCCTGCGGACCTGGCTGGGCACCGACGAGGACGGCAACCCCTTCTTCCCGCCCATCGCCACCACAAGCGACGCCCGCTACGCCCTGGCGCCTTCGGTCGATTCCGACTGGCACCACTTTCAGCGCCTGACCGCATCAGCTGCCAAGAGCCCCAGCCCTCAAGCCGCCGCCCATCTGCGTGCTGCACTCGAACTCGTGCGGGGCCGGCCGTTCTCCGGCGTGAACAGCCGGCGCTACGCCTGGGCCGAGCACCAGGCCCAGGACATGATCTCTGCGATCGTGGACGCCGCCGGGGACCTGGCCGAGCACTGCCTGGCCCAGGGCGATCCGCGCGGCGCACTGTGGGCGGCCACCAAGGGGCTGGATGCGGCACCCGAGATGGAGAACCTGTACCGCGTTCTGTTCCGCACCTACGCCGCCCTCGGCGACTGGGACGCACTGGAGCGGGCCGCAGAGAATCTCGACACCCTCAACCTGGAACTGGGGGTCGACATGGAGGAGGCCACCGCCGAAATCCTGGCCCAGCTCAGCACATCCGCCTGACCGACCCGGGCGCCGTGCACCGGCGGCGCAGCACGAGAGGACGCCGCATGCTCCAGCTTCTGGCCTCACTGGTGGGCCTTGTGGCCGGTGCTGGCCTGCGCCCGGTCGTCGTCGCCCTCGCCGTCCCGGCCGGGCAGCCCGCTGCCGTCACCTGCCCGGCCTGCTCACCGCGGCCGGTGCCGACGTGGGGCCCGCACTCCTTGCGGCTTCTTCCGCCTGGCGGGCGCTGTCCCGACTGCCGTGTGCGGCTGTGTGCGCCCTGGGTGCCGGAGCTCACCACCGCCGCCGCGTTCGCGGTGGTCGCGGCCGGTGGCTCTGTCGGCTGGTACGCCGCCGCCCAGTACTGGATCGCATTCCTCGGCGCTGGCCTTCTCCTGATCGACAGTGCCGTGCAGCGACTGCCGAACCTCATGACGCTGGCCGCCGCCGTCGGCACGCTGATACTGCTCAGCGCCGCATCCGCTCACCACGAGAACGGGAGCCTTCTGCGCGCCGCGGTCGTCGCGGCAGCGGCCGGAGGGGTCTTCACGGTTCTCGCGCTGTGCGGGATGGGGCTGGGCGATGCGAAGCTGGCGATCTCTCTCGGTGCGGTGCTCGGGTGGCGCAGCTGGCAGGCCGCAGTCCTCGCGCTCGTCCTGACCTATCTCCTCGGCGCCACGGTGGCGGTTGTGCTCCTGCTGAGCCGACGCGGACACCGCAAGAGCACGCTGGCCTTCGGACCGTATTTGATCATCGGCACTCTGGGCGCGGCCCTGATCACGAGTAGCTGAGCTGCCCTCCGGGATGCCGCGCCGTCTGCGAGCCAACGTTTGATCTGTCGGCGCGCTGCTCTCGCTGACCGCGACACCCCAGGGCAAAGTGCGTCCTCCTCAGCACCACCGCATACCCGCACTACGGGACGCCGGCCGATTACCCACATGCTTACCCCGCACCGAATACCCGCAGCTCCCCGCGGTTCGGCAGGGCGCGCCTGCGCCGTGGCCGATGGCCACCGAGCACATCGGCCACGCTCGGCCATGGCCGATGACCGACTCCGGGATTCCGGCCATCGGCATCGGGGCAGTCGGCGGGTGGCCGATCCCGCGCACGTCATGGCCGGTGGCCGATGACCGGTTGGGAGTCCGGTCGGCCACTCCAAGAGAGCGGATCGGCCATGGCCGAACACGCGCAATGTCATGACCGATCAGCGGCCACGCAGACGCTTCAGCCAGCCCCGTACGCCGGTCCGCTGCGAGGCTACAAGCGCGGGCGGAAAGGCGGAGGCGGCGGGATGCGCGGAGGGGCACGGCACATCGGGCACCTGCGGTACTGGGCGGCCTTCAGCCGGTGTCTCGTTCTTCCGAGGATCCGCAGTTGGCAGCTGTGATGCGGGACGGATTGCGGGCTCCGCTCCTGAGTCGCTCGTGCCCAGGCCTGTGGCCGAGGCCGCTGCGTGGGTGGGTATCCGGGGATGGCTGGTGGGTGCATCAGCCTGCGCCGTACGCAGAGCGGATACCCAAATGCTTACCCCTGGTGGATACCTGCAGGTCCGCTGCTGGTCTGTCGCAATGGCCAGTGCGGGGTCTCGCCGTGGCGGGTGCCTGCTATCGGCGGTGGCCGTCAGCCACACGGCGTCCGTGGCCGACGGCCGATGGCCGATGTGGCTGACTCCGGAACGGCCATCGGCCACCGGCCAGCCGATCCGGTGGCGAAGCTCGCCGGGAGAGCGGCCGACTCAGAGTCCTGACCGAGGCCCTGTCCTCGTGGTGGCCGATCGGTCACGTGCGGTCGGCCACCGACCTCAGATGTCCGCGACGCTGCTGTCCCATCTCGCGCTCGCGACCTTCCTTGATTTCCCTCGCCGCCGCGATGTCGCGCTGACCCGTTCGCGGGGCCACCTTCAGCCGACGAGCGACCTCGGCACCGGACAGTTTCTTGCCGGCGGCCTCCGCTTCGATCAGCCACTGCACCACCTGCTCGATCCTCTGCTCTTCGGCATCGAGCTCTTGCTCCTGGTGCTGTGGCTGCCGCGCCGTCGCCGCACCGGTGTCGGTCGCTGCGATCTCCCGCTGTTGCGGTCGGCCGGTGTCGTCCGGCACACGCGCTGACGGGATGACCGACGGTCGGGCTGAGGACGCCACGTCGGTCTGTCCGGTCCCGTCGTCGATGGCCGGTGAGATCGGGTGGTGTACCCGCTCCTCACCGGAGGCCGACGCCGCGGCCACCGGTTCCGGAAGCGTGGCCGTAGAGGCCGCTCCGGCGTTGCTGGCCGCCCCATGGTCGACCGCGCTGCCGTATGCGGCGTGACCGGCGCCAACCGTCTTCCACTGCCCAGACTCAGGCTTCGGGTCGACCACGTCCCTGACATCACCCGTCTCAGCGAGGTGTTCCCGGCGCAGCTCCTGCAGAGCGGGGCGCAGCACGGCTTCGGCGAGCGGGCCGCCTGTTTCCGGGTCGGTGACGCCGTAGGCGTCACCGAGGTACAAGCCGAACTGCCGGGAGTTGGGGGATGTGCCGTATTGGGTGATGTAGGCGTGGAAGGCGTCAGCGAGGTCCGCGACACCAACTGTCCGCTCGGGCGTCTCCTGCATGTTGACGTCTGCAGGCGCTGGGCCGCTCTCCTCGTCCCGGCGTCCGGACTGCTCGGCGGTGTCATCGGCCGGCGCCAATGCAGGGGGAGCCTGGTCGGCTGGCCGGGCCACGGCCGGAAGTTCGATGCCCGCGGCCGTCAGCCCGGCCGGCGCGGTCTCGGCCAGCGGCACCCCGTACCGCGCCAGCCGCAGCGGCATCAGCGCCTCGACCGGCGCCCGGCGCCGCCACGCCCGGCCGAAGCGGGCCCGCAGCCGCGCCTGGTAGACGAGGCGGTCCTGCTCGAGCCGGATGACCTGGTCGTAGCTGCGCAGCTCCCACAGCTTCATCCGGCGCCACAGCCGGAACGTGGACGGGAAGGCGAGCAGCCAGCGGGTCAGCCGGACGCCCTCCATGTGCTTGTCGGCCGTGATGTCGGCGATCCGGCCGACGGCGTGCCGGGCGGCCTCCACGGCCACCACGAACAGCACCGGGATGACCGCATGCATGCCCACACCCAGCGCGTCCGGCCAGGCGGCCGCGCCGTTGAACGCGATCGTCGCGGCCGTCAGCAGCCACGCCGTCTGGCGCAGCAGCGGGAACGGGATACGGATCCAGGTCAGCAGCAGATCCAGCGCCAGCAGGACGACGATCCCCGCGTCGATGCCGATCGGGAAAACGGCCGAGAACGCGCCGAAGCCCTTCTTCTCGGCCAGCTCGCGCACCGCCGCGTACGAGCCGGTGAACCCGATGGCCGCGATCAGTGCCGCCCCGGCGACCACCACCGAGATCAGGATCCGGTGTGCCCGGGTCAGCTCTGGCGGTCTCCCCGTTCCCACAGTCACGCCGCTCCCCTTCTTCCACAGCGCTTTCAGCACGAGCGACCTTCACACTCTCATGGCGTGTTGCTGACAGCCTCGGTTCGTCGTGCGCACGGCGACGATCGTCAACGAATAGTGATCGTCGACGGGGCACACGAAGGAGGCGGGCCCCGGGCCCGCCTCCTTGATAGGTCACCCAAATTTGGGTGGTTGAGCTCTACCGGTTGTTGAGCGCCTCCCGTAACGCGTTGAGAATCGTCTGCGTCGCGGCGTTGATCTCCTTCAGAGTTTCCGTCGCAGCGCCATGCAGCTTGGTCTCGATGTCGTCGCTGAGTTCGGTGAGCGCCATGCTCACAGCGTGGGCTGCTTCGTCGTCGACGAGCTCGGCGTCCAGGATGTCCCGCTCGTCCGCCCCGGTGGACTGGCTGCCCGATTTTGGGTGCCCCGTCGACTCAGGGGCGCCCGTGACGGGGGCACCCAAATTTGGGTGACTACTGGTACCCAGAGCTTCGGTGCCTTGCTCTCCGGGCTTGTGCGTCGCCTCGTTGGCTGGGGGCCGACCTGGGCAGGTACTCCAGCTAGGCCCGTCTGCCCACACGGGGATTTCGTGAGGCGGACCTGTCCCGGATTGGATCCTGCGAGTCCAGTGGACCGTCGAACTCGATCGCTCCTTCCCCAAGGCGAAGCACGCCCAGGTCGTACTCGTCCCGGCGCCGGCTATACGTCGCGCGTGGGATTCGCACACCGCTGTCGGTCAACAGCTCGCCGATCTGTGCGCATGTATGGCTGGAGGACCAGCGCAGGCAGCGAGTTGCGTTGCTGCGGCGGGGCGGCAAAAGGACGGCGTGGGAGTGCCACCACAGGTAGGACCGCGCCATCAACGCGCTCCGCAGCGCTGTGCAGGGCGATGGCGCCCAGTGGCTGGAGGCCGCTTCCTCCTCAGGTGTGAGTCTTTTCTGGCGCCAGACCGGTTGGCGGGCGTTGCCGGTTTCGACACGGCGGCTGGTCTCGACTTCGTCGTTGAGGAGATAGCGCATTGTGCGGGTCGCCATGCTGAAACTGGTGTCCTGCAGCACGAGCATTCCTTGTGTCGGCAGGTGTCGAAGGAGGAGCGTTCGCTTGTTGATCTGGGCGACGCGTAGTCCCGGAATGCCGTAGTGCTCGTAGGAGCCATCCGGGAAGATTCTGGTGTACGGCAGCAGGTAACTCGCGACTCTTCCGGCAGTGTTGGTGCTGATGAGCAACCTGTCGAGCCGCGGGGCGATGTAGGAGAAGTACAGGATGAGGTCGCGGAACGAACGGCCGCCGTTGCGATCCCAGGGATGATCCATATCGCGACTGAAGAAGCAGTCCCAGAGCATCGCCTGGAAGGCCTGCTGGCCGGGCTGGTCGGTGTCCAGTACCAGTCGACCATTGTGCGCCCTCTGACTCAGTACCTGGCTGGGTAGGCCGAGCAGCTCCCTGCATTCGGCGAAGGCTGCTTTGTCGTGCACGTGCGGCATAGAAGCTCCAACCGGCGACATCCCGGACTGCGCCGTAGCTCAACAGTGACCGCAACGCTGCAAGGTGACATGGCTGACCATGGGAAGGCTGGGCATCGCACCCTTAGGCTCTCTTGCGCATTCATCCGGGCGAACGGCTGGCCACCAGCCTGCCTCCAAGGCTGTGGAGCAAGACCATAGGACATTTCACGTGAATCGCGTGACGGCGCCACGCTGAGAGTGCCGCAAGTCAACAGGGACGCACCACCTGACAGCACGCGCCGCACGGGTCCGGGGTACCTGACCAATCGTTTGCCCAGCTTGTCAGGGAAGAGCTCGCACGTTGGTTGCGGTCTGACCAATGACCTCGGCGACCAGTGTGAGCGCCTCGTCACACTGTTGTCGCACCCCGGCTAGGTCTCTGCTGTTTCTGGCCTTGCCCTGTGGGGCGCTTGGGTCTTGGTAGTCGAGATCGTGGACGATGGCGTTGCGGGCTGTGAAAAAGTCGTCCAGCTGCTTGAGGCGGGATTCCGGTATCTGGGCATTGGTGATTCCGAGGGTGTCGCGGAGCCGTGTCTTGAGGTCTTTGCTGCCTTGGAAGCTGGCTTTGGTTCGTGCTGCGATGTAGAGGCGGATCATCTCTTCGCGTGGTGCGGGGCTCAGGATGGCGTCCGCCAATGCAGCGGAGGGCCCCTCGGCGAGCTCGAGTTTTACGTAGTCGTTGAACTTGCGGGTGGCGTTGCCATTGCCTTCCACGAGCAGCGGCACAGTGTCTCGGAGGAGGCGTTTGCAACAGGCGTCGAGGCCGCTGGAGGTGAAGACGATCGCGGCCCGCAGCAGGTCCGTTTCGTCCCGCCCAAGCCGCCCCCTGGCGTCTTTGCCGGATTCTTGCTGTTTGGCGAGGCGTACGAGGGCGAGGCCATCGAACACGCCCTGTACCGACTGATGGGCAGCCGTGAGGAAGTTCCAGGCAGGAGTGACAGCGGGACCAGTGGGCTTTCTAGGAAGCCGTGTCAGTTCGATGGAGGTGTAGCCGTTCCCGCCCATGCTTATACGCCGCCCGCCTATGCCGTAGTGCAAGTCCTCAGATTTGCGATAAGCGTAGATAACTCCCCTGGCCTCCATGGATAGTTCACGGATTTGAGAGCAGCGCGAGAAGGGCCGTTGAGGGGACTCGGCCGGTGAGTGTGGACAGATCCACCTCCGAACCTAGTAATGTTCGGCCGCATGAGCATCCCAAGCCCACGAGGAGACCGAGAGAAGCTAATTACCGCTCTCACTCCGCAGTTGCGTCGGCACCTGAAGATCCGGGCCTTTGAACACGGAATGGACATCCAGGACGCGACCGAAGTCGCCATCAAGACCTGGTACGGCGCCACGAAGGTGCCGGAGGTGAAGACAGACGGTGCCCGAACATGGGGCACCTTCCTGCCCGCAGGGGAACCGGACGCATTCAAAGCCGCCTGCACCGAGCGAGGCGTGACGTATGTGAAGGGCCTCGCCCAAGCCGTGACGATGTGGTTGGAGGCTCACCCCTCCCCCACGACTCCGCTGACGGCCCAGCCGGTCGTCCGGGTCATAGTGGCCAACCAGAAGGGCGGCGTCGGCAAGACGTTCATCTCCAGCGGCATGGCCCAGGCCCTCGCCGAGGCCGGCCACCGCGTCCTCATCGTCGACTACGACCCGCAGGGCCACCTCACGGCCGAATTGGGCTTCGAGGACCTGATGTATGAGGACGACGTGGAGACGCTCCTCATGCACATGGATGGCACCGCCAAGGGCGACATCCACGACCTCTTGGTCGCGCTCGATCAGAAGCGATTCGGGGAGCGCCTCCATCTGCTGCCCGCATCCGACGACGCGTTCCTGCGCGACGTGGCTCTGTCGAAGGTCTCCTTCAGCGAGGCCGCTCTGGAGCGGGCACTGGAGCCGTTGGAGAACGACTACGACGTGATCATCATCGACGGGCCGCCCAGCCTCGGCCTGAACATGGACACCGCCCTGTATTACGTGCGGCGCCGCGAGGGAGAACTCTCCGACCGCTCCGGCGTCATCACCCCAGTGTGGGCAAACAAGGCTTCTCACCGGGCCTTCCGCCTCCTGCGCTCACAGATGGAAGACCTGTGCCGCAAGGGACGCATCACTGTCGACTACCTGGGTTTGGTCATCAACGCCTACGACAGCCGGCGCGGCAAGCTGGTCAAGGAGAACCGCGACCAGTGGGAGCGCAGCACCTCCCCCACCGTCCTCGCCGTCATCGGGGACCTCAAGGAGGGCCGAGAGGCCGCGGACGGTGAGATCCCGCTGCTGGAGTACGCACCTGACAGTGAACACGCGCAGGCGATGCGTGACTTGGCGAAGGAGCTCGCGGTATGAGGCAGGCCAAGGCGAAGCAGCAGCAGCGCGTGACGCGCGGCTTCACGCTGGACGAGGAGGGCCAGGACGTCGGTGCTCCTGAACCTCGCCGGGTCCGGACGCGTCAACAGATCATGAGCGGCGAGGGCAAGCGTCCGCCGGCGGCGGTGAAGCTGGCCGAGCTCGCGCACAATCCGTACAACCCCCGCGAGGAGCTCACCGATGTCGAGGAGACCGCCGAGTCACTGAAGGCCAAGGGGCAGATCCAGCCGGTGACGGTAGTCCGCCGCGAGGCCTTCCTCAAGGCCCACGAAGGGCAGGAGGAGGCACTCGGGGACGCCTCGTACGTGGTCATCGACGGCAACCGCCGCCTGGCCGCCGCACGCCTGGCCGGCATCGATGAACTTCGGATCGACGTCCACGACGATCTGGCCGTGAGCGCTGCGGACATCCTCGAGTCGGCTCTGATCGCGAACATCCACCGCGTCGACGTCGATCCGCTGGACCAAGCGAAGGCAATTGAGAAGTTGGTCGAGACTCACGGCCAGCAGAAGGAAGTTGCCGCCCGGCTCGGCAAGACCCCGGCATGGGTCTCCCAGCGTCTGGCTCTGCTGAAGCTTCCCGAAGACCTGCAGGAAAAGGTCGAGACCGGCGAGCTGACGGTGAAGGACGGACGCCGGATCGGCAGCATGCACCCCGAGGTGCAGCACGCGGAAGCCGAGAAGGCGATTAACCGGGTTAAGTCTCCGCGCAAGCCGCGTGGCAGCTCTCCGAACACGGCGCCCTCGGCCGAGCCGGAGACGACGCATGCGGGTGTCGCCGTCGCCGACCCTGCGTTGCCCTCGCAGACGACAGCCCAGGAATCGGCGGACGCTGCGCCCGCCGAGACGATTAACCCGGTTAATCGCGATGCGCCTGCGGCGGACCCAGTGGCGGCGTTCACCCGCTACGTCGAGCGCGCTGTCGACTTCGCTGCCGAGATGCAGGGCATCGCGGCCTCGTACCGAGAAGCAGCCACCGTCGATCAGGGCGAGGCAGACAAACTGGTGGCCAAGCTGCGAGAGCGCCTGGACCGTGTCACGCGTCATCTGCCTGAAACGGGCAGCGAGTAGCAAGCAGGAACACCGGGCGGAAGGCCGGGGTTTCGGACTGCGAGGTCTGGAACCCGGCCTTCCGTTTTTGTGCCCCATCTCCCTTTCCTCGCAGTCCGGTTGAAGGGCTGGCCGTCACGTCGTGCTTCCCCTCAGCAGCACCACAGCGCCGGTCCCAGGACCTGCCACCGTAGGTAGTCGGTGGGGTTCGAATCGAAAGGAGGTATCGGTGGCCCGTTTCACCGAGAGCAGGTCCCTCATCAAGAGGCGCGTCCGGTTCTACGAGAAGACGCCTGCGATTGTTGCCGCGCAGCGCGCACTCATCGCCGAGCAATACACCCCTTGCCGGCGCATCGCTCTCACCACATGCGCGGACCCGCGCGTGGACACCGACTGCGTCGTGGAGGATGCATACGCCCGTCTCTGCGCCGACTGGGTACGCCAAGAAAAACGCGCAGTGCAGTCCCTTCACGAACTTGTGCGGTTCTACGCACGGGACGCACTGAAGCACGTACCTGACTCCTGGACCGGCAGGGACTGGACCGACCACGAGTACGCCGTGATCTTCGCCGACGTCGCGGACACGGAGGTCATGAAGGCACTCCACGTCATCGACGCGATGCCCGAGTCGATGAAGCGAATCTTCGAAGCCCGAAGGATCTTCGCCTACCCCATGGCGCTGACCGCGTCCCGGCTGGGCGTCTCGATCAACTCCGTCGGCACCACGAAAGCCGACGCCCGCATCAGCGCGGTGACCGACCTGAAGGCAGTCAAGACGTTCTTCGCGGAACAGATGGAAGGGGGTTCCTGATGCCCGGCAAGTCCGCCCGACGAGAGGCACTAACCGACCAACGCTACGTACGAATCATGGAGAAGGCCGATGCGATCCAGGCTCGACAGCGTCGGGAAGACGAAGAAATCAGCGTGGTCCTTAGCAGGACCTCGCTCGCCACCCTTGTCCTCACTGGGATGCTCGTGATGGGTGCGCTGCTCGCAACGGGCGTCTCCTTCGAGATTCTCCAGTCGCTCATCGCCGTGGTCGCCGCTGTCCCTGGCGTCGTCACGTTCATCCTGCGTTTCAAGAACCGAGATTAAGAACGGGCCCGCCCTCTCACCGACCGTCTCTCACAACACCCGATGAGGGGCCGGCCCATGGCATATCCGGAGGACACACCATGTTCAATCGTCGCACAGCAAACTCTGAGCCGTCAGCTCAGCCGACCCCGCGAAGCGACGAACGGGTGCGGGAAGCTGGGGCAGGGGAGTTCAAGCCGCCCAGGCACTGGCTGCCTGATCCCGTCTCGCGGCTCGGCGCGACCTTCTACGCCATCGCCGGCGCGGCGGTCTGGGAGACCACGATCTACGTGGTGCATCACGTTCACGTGGTGCTCACCTGGATCTGAGTGCCGCGGAGGGGAAGTCCCCGAAAGCCTGAGTTCCGCCCCTCCGCCATGCACGGAATTAACCCGGTTAAGTTGCCCCGCTGTCCCGACTGCCGGGAAGGCGAATTCAAGCGAGCATGCTCGAAACGCAAGGAAGGCCGGCCCCACAGAAGTTCTGTGGGGCCGGCCTTCCTTGTCGTTCGGCAGGCGGAGCGTCGAGCTTGCGCAGGTATCTCAGCGGTGACGCCAGTGCTGATGCGCCTTGAGGACTTCGTGGTCGGCGAAGCAGAACGGGGCGGCTGGGTGCTCGGGTCCCTCGGGCCCGTCACTGCGACAGCGTGCACCGCGTCGTTCGCTGGCGGGATGCCCACATCGCGGGGGAAGCCCAAATCAGCCTTGGGCGTGGGTGAGCATCCGGTGGTCCGGGAGTGAGGTTGAGGCGTGTCTCGCAGCGCCGCTCGCTGTAGAGGTCGAACCGGGTCAAGGGCAGCGGCGAGCACAGCCTGGTGCTCCCAGCGGCACGGCGGTCGCAGGCTGGGCGAGTCCCTTGAGCGTGTGGGGGCGTGGCTCTGCGCTCGTGTATGACCAAAGCCCACTCGACGTCGCGTGAGCGCCGATTAGCGACTCCTGCGATCCTCACGCCCATCGATTTGGCTGCCAGTGACGATTTCGAAGCGGCGTTCCGAGACGTGCCATCTCGCCGCGCTCCCCGGTCTGGCGAGCGCCTCGAGTCCTGCAGCCTCCACCGCGTCATGCTGGGGCATTGGAAGCTTCAGGCCGCTCCAGTTGTGCCACCACTCGTAAGGTTGGCAGACGATCTCGCATCGGCCCCATCCCGTCTTTCGGACGCTGGCGACGGCGATGCTACGGGGAGGTTGCATGTGCGAGTCGCACATGTGGCAGAACCAGTGCCACGGGGGGACTGTGATCCACCGGCTGGAGCTTTCTGGGGCATGAGGATCGAATACGGCGTCCAGTACAGCGCGAATCTGCTCGGGGCCGACTGGCTCCTCGACATTGCGCTTCTTCGCTCGTGCTGACGGACGGCGCAGGGAAAGCGAGGGGGTGCTGACCGCAGCTCGCAGGGCATTTCGGCGCGCTTGTTGGAGTGCTTGCTCGGCTGCGGAAGCCCCATTCTTCGCCACGGGTGACGGGGCCCAGCGCTGAAGGGCTGCTATCCCTGGCCGGGGTGCGTACCAGCGCCGCGCCACCCCATCCCAGCGAGCTCCGAGTGCTTTCGCCTCGTCCTTCTCTCGGAACGGCACATTCAGCCAGATGCGTTCTGCTGCCATCTTCGCCCCCCGGTAGACCTGACACCGTCGCCGCTCAGCGTAGGGCCAGGGTTCGCTTGCCAGCCGTCCCTGAGGTGCCTGCGGGGGTTCCGTCGGCTGCCCGTGGGGAGCGCATGGACAGAACCCTGACCTGTGGCGACTGTTGGGTGAGACCTACGCCGGGCAGTCCTACGCGAGGAACACCCCGAGGCGCACCACGCGCTGCTGCGAGAGCTGACCAAGCAGGAGCAGCCGGCCTGAGGCCAGAAGCTGACCCTGAACGCAAAAAGCGGCCCCTGCCGACCGGATCCAGGTCCGGTCGGCAGGGGCCTCTTCGCATCTGATGAGGCGGGCTTCGGTAGGACCTCTGGGGCCCGGCGGTCGGACGGTGTTGGTCAGCGGGCGTCCGAGGCCGGCGTGGTCTTGTGGCTGTCGCGGTGCTCGCGGGCCTCCGGTTCGACGAGCAGGCGCAGGTAGCGCGGTCCGTCGATGACTCCGTGCTCGCTGCACTTGGCCTGGTAGCCCGTGCGGCCGGTGCAGCCGGAGTCCGGGTCGCTGGGCATTCCGGACGGCTTCACGTCGTGGTCGCAGACGGTGCCGTCAGAGTGGACCGGCTCGATCTTGACGCTGGTTCGGGCCATTCTGCCGATCTCCTATGTGTTGGGTTCGCCGGTGTAGGGGAGTTGGATCAGGACCGCCCTTTGCGTACTGCCTGGGGACGGGCGCGGTGGTGCGGGCGGCTCGACACGGACCAGCTCGAACTCGGGCAGGAGACCGAGCTGTCCGGCGGCGGCTGCGCGGGCGGCGAGGGTGAGCGAGCGGGTGACCTGATGCCACCTGCTGAGTCGCCGAAGGCAAGAAACTGCCTGACCCGCCGCAACGTCTTTGAGGGCATGACGCCCCCAAGCACCGAACCGTCTCCGGCTCCGCCAGACTGGCCTCACTGCGGTCACGGCGCGGACTCTGCGACTGACCCGATCGGCTGCCGAGGAATACAGGTCCCCACGCATTCCCTCTGCCTGGCCCACCTGAACCAGTCGGACCGCGACGCTTATCTGGCCACCTTGTCGCCCAACGCCGACATCGACCACCGTGGCACCGCCTTCACCGATGAACTGCTCAGCGAACTGCTCGCCACGCTCACTGAGCCCTCCACAGGACAGCCCCGAATCGGCAACGCCCGTTTTGACGAAGCTGAGTTCAACGCTGGCACGGTCTTCGACGCGGCAACGTTCAACGGCCCTGCCTGGTTCGCGGGAGCCACGTTCAGCGGCGACGCCCAGTTCAACAAGGTCGAGTTCGGCGACGAAGCACACTTCGAGAGGACGTACTTCGGCGGCATTGCCTCATTTGAGCGAGCCGTATTCGCCAGCGGTGCCTGGTTCGTCAGTACGCAAATAGTCGGCACCGCCGTGTTCGGCGGAGTGAAGTTCAGCCGCGAGGCTTCCTTCTTCGGCGCACAGTTCAGCAGCATCGCCTGGTTCGGGGGGGCTAAGTTCATCGGCGAGACCTGGTTCCGTCGGACGGAGTTTCGCAACGACGCTGTCTTCCTCAAAGCCGCCTTCGAACGCACCACTGCTCTGGGGCCGTTGGTTTGCACAGGAACGCTGCTCCTGTCGGAAGCAATCTTTGGGGCACCCGTGACCATCGAGGTGGCAGCGCACACCGTGCGCTGCCAGAGGACGCGGTGGGCTTCCACTGCCGCGCTGCGACTGCGCCGCGCCGCAGTGGATTTGACCGACGCAGTCCTTGAACACCCCGTGAGCATCGCCGCCCCCTCCCGCCCCTTCACTGCGGACAGCGAGGAATTGAGCGAAGTGAACCTGCCCAGCGATCGCGTTCGTGTCGTATCGCTGAGAGGAGTAGACGCGGCGCACCTGGTACTCACCGACATCGACCTCACCAACTGCCGGTTCGCCGGAACGATCCACCTCGATCAGCTGCGGCTGGATGGGCTGTACTCCCTGGCGGCCGCTCCCGCCGGCCTACGTTGGCGCGGGCTACGACCGGTGCGCTGGACGCCTCGCCGGACGCTAATCGAAGAACACCATTGGCGTGCAACACGCTTCGACGACGCAGACGGCTGGACCGCTCCCCTCGAGGGGGAGGAGGCGCTCAAGCCCGCTGCACTGGCGCCCGTGTATCGGCAGCTACGCAAGAGCTTCGAAGACGGCAAGCACGAACCAGGAGCCGCCGACTTCTACTACGGCGAAATGGAGATGCGCCGTCACGCCGACGACATCCCCTGGGCCGAGCGGACTCTGCTCACCGCGTACTGGGTTCTGTCCGGCTACGGACTGCGGGCCTCTCGCGCCTTCATATGGCTGATGACAGCCATGGCCGGCACGACGCTGGCGATGTTGCTGTGGGGTCTGCCTCAGCACGATCCGAAGGCGACCATCACTGGCGCCCTGAGCGGCCCCGGCAAGATCACCCTGACTGCCCTGCCGCCCACTCTGGCCAACCTCAACATCCCGTACCACGAGCGTCTCTCGGCCGAACGAGTCGAGAAGTCCCTACGGGTGGTGATCAACTCAGTCGTCTTCCGTTCCTCCGGTCAGGACCTCACCACCGCCGGTATCTACATCGAAATGGCCTCACGGCTGAGCGAGCCCGTCCTGCTTGGCTTGGCCCTCGTGGCCATCCGAAATCGCGTCAAACGCTGAGGACCACCGCAAGTACCTCACGCCAAGCTCTCGAGGTACTTCCACCGCCAAGAGCCCGGAGGCGTGGGTGCGATGCCCTGACGGCAACCACAGGGCCTCACCAGCAGACCAAAATCGCCTGTGCGGCGATCTGACGGCCTGGCAGGCACATCAAGGTCGCACCATACCAACCGCTTCGAGTTCGGCCGCGCATGGCGCCGTTCTGGCGGTCGCCTTTTGGGTGATGGGGGCGAAAACTACCGCTTCGACCAGTGGCTGCCCCACCCTCAAGCTTCACTGAGCCGCACAACGGGGGCTATTGAAACTCCGAGCGCCTGACGGTCCAGCGGACCTATCGTCTCGGCCATGGATTCAGAGCAGTTGAAAGATTCGTCCCACAGATGGATGAATGCCGCGCTGGCGGCCTTCGTCGAGGGCCCCGAGAGCTACGACTTCGCCATTCACCACGCTGGAGTGGCTACGGAGCACCTGCTCAAGGCATACCTCGCCACGTTTCATCCAGCTCTGATTGTCGACGGTCGGCACTTCGACTCGTTGCTCCACGCCACGGGCCTGGGTGCCCACGCAGGCCCGCTGACCAAGGTCAAGACCATCGGCCTTGTTGAGGCCCATGAGCGAGTGGTCAAGCTCCTTCCCAGGAAGACCCCGATCGACAGGAAGGCTCTTGAGCCCCTGGCGGACGCCCGCAATGGAGTTGCCCACAGCGCGATACACGACTCCTCGCAAGCCGAAGCAGTGTTCACGGTCTGCCTGCGCTTGGCCGACCCGGTTCTCGAAGAACTGAAAGTTGATCCGCAGAGCTACTGGGGCCCCTATCTGGTTCTGCACGACAAGCTGGTCGATGAGCAGGTCCGACAGGAACGCGTCGCGGCGGAAGCCCTACTGGTCAAGGCCCGCTCAGTGTTTGAACAGCGCTTCGGACACATGTCACGCAAAGAGCGTCAGGTCGTTCTGGCTGCAATCACCAGTCAGCCGATGATCACCATGAGTAAGGAAGTGCCAATAGAGTGCCCTGCCTGCGGTTCTCAGGGGTGGGTAGCTGGCGAGGTGAGTGTCCAGGGCTTCGCCGAACACGCCAGTGTCCACCTCGTCCCTTACGCGTTCCACTGCGCGGCATGCGACCTCGAAATCGAAACCAAGCTGCTCAAACACTTCGGTGACCTGGATTACGACATACACCTCTTGGACGAGGACGCCTACGACTACCTCAGCGACGAACCGCCGGGGGACGAAGACTTCTACAGAGGCCGATGAGTCAGCTCACCCAACGGCATTCCGCAGGTTCTGTTAGCCGCAGTTACCAATAACGGGGAGCGAAGCGGCGGCCAGGAACTCCAGGCCGCCGACGGTGAGCCGGGCGGGTTGGTCTGGGGCCTCCGCTTGGACGACGATCCCGGAAACGCGCAGCAGGTCGCCGGGCTGTATCTCGGTGAGCAGCGCGTCGGCGATGCGGGGGTCTGCGGTGGTGCAGGAGAACACCGTGTCGGGGACGTCCGGGGCGGCGTCTGCCTGGTCGGCGGGGGAGACGATCAGGTCGAAGCGGGCGGTGCCCCAGCCGGTGCCGGGTGCGGGGATGGCGTCGACGTAGCCGTCGAGGTGCGTCTGGGGGTTCATCAGGTGGCCTCCGCCAGGGTCTCGGTGGTGCGAGGAGAGCGGGTACGGGTGGTGCGGTGCGCGAGGGCCAGGAGGTCGCGGTTGCGGCGTTGCTGCTCGGGCGTGATCGGTCGGGCTTGCGGGCCCCGGTCAGCATCTTGTCGAGCTGCGCCGGACCACACGTCCGCTTGTCGGCACCCTCCGGGCGCGTCTTGTGCCACTGGTGGGTCTGCTTCGACTTGGCGACGCATTCGTTCCACACCCACCGGCACCGGTCCCACTCGCCCCTCAGGGCACTGCGGGCCGTGGACGACACGCGCAGCCGGCACGTCCACCGGGCATGCCTGACATCATCCGCCATCACGCGCGTCGCCATGAACATCAACCTATCCGGAAAGCCATGAAACTCCGCCCGAGTTCGTGACACGATCTGGTCCATGGGAAGAGCCTCACGCCGTCGAGCGGAACAGCGCGCACGACCTGCGAAAACGAGGCCCACCGCGGCCGTCCGCTCCTTGGCACCCACCGACCTGCCGACGGTGAAGCACTTGCTGAAAGCAGTGGTGGAACCCCGAAGCTCTCAGGCGCTGGACTTCTACGTATCGGAGCCGTCCGAGGCCAACCGATTCGGTGTGGGCTTGGTCGCGGAGAGCGAAGGCGAGGTTGTTGGCGTCGTAGCAGGAGCAGGAATCGGCCTCCACCTGCCTGGACTTCATGTCTCCGAGCAGGAGATCGCTCGGCGAATCGGGCTACTAGACGTTCTGGCGATCCGCCCGGATCATCGCCGCCAGGGGTTGGGTTCCCTGCTGTGCGGTTCCCTGCTGGACCGATTCCGTGACGGCGGGCACCAGATGATGGTGACGATGTTGGCAGCCGGCAGGCGGGATCTCATCCCCGTCTACACCGGATGGGGGTGGAACGTCGGGGTACGCGGCGCTGGGGTAGGAATCGAGATCGGCCCGCACCAAATTGCCATCGCAGAGGACCCAGCCGCACGCACAGCCTGGACAGCACTGGCGCCCGGGGTACGCGCTGTTCCCGTCAAGGGACTCGGGGTTCCAGTGGTGACCGGAATCTTCGGGTGACCCAGCTCAGTTCCTAGGCTCTCAGCTCGCCAGCTGGCCCTCAGCGCCCGAGTGGGGGTGTTCCGGGTCCCAGTCGGGTCGCTCATCCGGGCATCACGTGTGCCGGCTGGTCGGCCTTGAGTCCGATCCGGGCGGGACATCTGGGGCACTTCGAGCCAACGCCAGCGGCGCCGCCACCCGCCCGGCTCACCACGAGACGGGTGGGTGGTCCTGGACCGTGTGTACGCCCGGTTCACTACCTACCTCGGCTCGCCGATGGTCTTTGCGGTCGCTGCGGCGAGTCGGTCAGCCGGTTTGAAGTCGGCGAGTTCGATCGCGAGCAGTGCACGTACAAAGGCGGAGAGTTGAATGCTGCTCCGGCGGATCTCGAAACGTCGATAGACACCGGGAGTGAATGCCGCGCGGTGCTTGCAGCCTGCCCGAAGGCAGTGTCCCTCCGCGGCAAGGGCGAGCCGCTTGTAGGCGTCATCCTTGGCACCGGTCACCTGGGCGTCACAGCCGAGGTGATCCAGCGCAATCCGGTGATGGGCAGTGGTTTCCTCGATCGTGAGCCGTCCTCCTCCGGCTGTGATGTAGCGACCAGGATTGACGGACGCGTACGGGTGAAGGAGCGGCAGCCCTGTCTCTGATGGGTGCAGGGGAGGGAGCCCGTCGTACTGGACGTACGGGCCGCGGTCGGTGGCCATGTGATTTCCCTCGTCACGGGTTGGCGCCAGGCTAGGGTCTCGGGGGATCGTCAGCAGGAACGGTGGGGAGCTCTCCTGGCAGTGGGCGCGGCTGGGGCGGTAGAGGTGCTGGAGGGCGTCGGCCCGGCCCTACAACGCGTACGGGCACCCAAGGTCACCACACATTCCGCCGACACGGTGCCGCTGGTACTCAGGTCAGTCTCGTTCAGGTGCGCTATCGGGTTGAGAGCACAGGTGCGCGGCCGGACAGGCATCGCATCCTCGCTGGTCCGCCCAGCCGGAAGCACCGACCTCGGCGAACAGCTCCTTTGCACGCTCAGGGCCACCGACACCGTCGAACGCCCCGTACTCCTCAGCGTCGGGGCGCTCGAGCTCTACCTGCTTGGCCCGCATGTACATCAGCGCGGAGAGCTGTTCGGGCGTGAGGTCCTGCGCGGCGGCGTTCGGCATGCAGACGCCGGGGACATTGCTGGCCGCTTGCTCGCCGTAGAAGATCCACTGGTCACCGGGACTCTCCGGAGGCTTGGCGACGAAGCGCAGGAAGGGGGTCTCTTCGTACTCCTCAATCAGGAAGGCACCAGAGGCGTGCAGGCGATGCAGGCTGGAGCGGATGCTGCCGAGGTCGGCGCCGAGGCGTTCAGCAGCTACTTGAAGCGGCAGGATGTGGCCGCCGTCGGGACCGTCCAGGATTCCGAGATGCCCAGTGTCGATGGCCATGTCGAGGAGGATCGCGGCCATCGGCGCGTTGCCGCCGTAGTGGGTTCCGATCACCGCGAGGCGCTCCATGAAGTCGCGGCTGTCCTCATCCAGTCGGGGATCTTCCCGCACGTAGGTCAGGTCCATGTCCGCCGGTACTTCTAGCCATTCCTCGTACGGCTTCCCTGGCGGCTGCAGCTGCTGCAGGGTGTACGGCGCGGCCTTCCGCGGCCGGCGCTGCTTGCCCGGCTTTCTCCTGCCCATCGCTTCCTCTTCTGCTGGTGCCTGCGGCCTGCGCACTCTCAACGCGCGGGACATTCCGGGAGAAACGGCCATAGGGGAACATTCGTCGCTCGGAGCACAGTCCCCAGTGGGGACTTGTGGAGCCTGCTGGCAGACATCTGAGGGGGAGGTGCGCCTGGTCCGCGGCCGACTCGTGCACGGCAGCCTCGACGTTGACGGTCAGGTGGCGACAGCCAAGCTGGAGACGGACGCGGTGGCCCGACTGCGGCGGGTGCGATGGGGGACGTCGAGGATGGGGGGTGGGGTGGTGAGGACGGTAGCGGCGCTGGAGGGGGCTAACTGGGGTGGGCCGGTTGGCGTTGAATGAGCTGCGGGTGATGCGTCGCCAATGCTCGCCTTAGTCAGGCTTCGCGATCACCAGCTGCAATTGACTTTGCGTGGTGCGTAGGAATGCCGATCCTTGGCGATCAACACGTCAACGGCGTGGGGCGCCGTGCCGTGGAGGAGCAGCAGGGTGTCGGCGTCATATTCCAGCTCGGCCGCGAGTCCCAGATTGCGCAGGTGTAGGGGGTCGGAGTCCTCAGCTCGGGGCGTCAGGGGGGCCATGACCACAATGGCGGACGTCGCGGCAAGCATCTTCAGGCGCCGGCCGAGGTCTGCGGCCTGCTCCGGGTGATGCACGGTCGTGCCGTCCAGGTCGGGCGTGATGAGCCCGAAGTGGTCGATGACGACGAGTTCGACGGGACGGCGGGTGGGCGCGAAGGACTCAAGGACCGACTCGATCTGCGACGGGCACAGGTCCCGGCGCTGGATGTGGAGATCGGGAATGGAGTTGCGGGAGGCAAATTGGGGTGACCAGAGGACTGTCCGCAGACCCTGAGCTGCGGTGTGCACGGCGAGGTCGTAGCCGAAGTTGGCCTCCCTGCTGCCGGGGAGGGCCCCGATGCCTACGAGGTGACCTGGCCTCAGGTGCAGGTAGGCGTCGAACTCGGGCCATGGCGAGGTCATGTACTCGGATTCAGTGCCTACGGGGATCTGGTCATCGGTAGGGTCCATGCCTCGTCCTTCGTGAAAGGGCACGACGTTCGGCGCCACCGTCGCATCTCCGGCGTCAGCGCAGGTGCAACACTGTGATCTTTTGGCCTGATCGGCGTTGTGGCTGGCTGATTGCGAGCGGTGATCTGCTCTCGCGCCCGGCGCGGACTCGAGTCGCAGCGGCAGGCTGGGGGGTGCCCTCCGGTGTATTCGGACCGCGGCGGCCGCCGCGGTCAGGCTGGCCTGTGCCCGGTGGAGCACGTCCGGCACGCGGTCGCGCTGCTGGGGTCGTAGCGCCGCTGCCGGCAGGCGCACCAGGGCCAGTTCAGGCATGAAGGGCACTGGGTGTGCGGGGCTGCGACCGGGAGGCCGCAGGTTCCGCCCTTGCCGGTGCATTCGGCTATCGGCGGCCGGTAGCTGACGGCTTCGGCGGGGGTGCGGTCCGCGGCCGTACGCTGCTCAATGTCCTCGGCTTCCCCGGCGGCTTCGTTTTCGTGGGGCGCAGTCAGCAGCCGGCCGCCGCGGCAGACGCGACAGGGCGTGTCGTCCTGATCGGGGCGGTCGGGCGGTGCGAGGAGCCAGCCGTCCTCGCAGCGGCCAGCGCACTCGGTTGGTGACACCAGCCACGCGGCGACGTCGTCCGGCTGGTACCCGATGTGTCCGTGGCCGGCCTTGCGGTGAAGGGGGCTGTTGGCCCACCTGCGCCACCAGCGGCGTTCGATGCGCGCGGCGAGCTGTCCTGGGGTGAGCCACTGCAGCTCGTGCTGAATGATGTCCATCGTGGCGGGTGGCACGGATCCGCCGCACGCCCGCATGACCGGTTCGGGCAGGGCGGCCAGCACGCTGCGCACCGGGCTAACTGTCCTGCCGAAGGACGTGGCGGCCTGGCAGTCCGCGCACCGGTTCCAGTCCCACGACCGCGGGAAATAGGTGCGTACCCACTTGTGCCGGTGGTCTTTGCGGTCTTCCGGCTGAACATGATTGATACCCGAGGCGTAATCGGGGCGTTCCGACAGAGGGGCCGCGCAGGTGACGCAACGGCCGCTGCAGGACCGGCAGAGTTGGCCGTCGGTGGTGGCGGCCTGGCAGCCGGGGCACTCCCGCTTGCAGACCTTGCACAGGTGGTCGTCGGGGTGGGGCTCGGGCAGCCAGCGGTGCTTTCCCTGGCACCGTACGCAGCGGCGGGTGTCGGTGTCCTTGTTGTGTGTCGGCAGCACCGGCTGCCCCGGGCATCGGTCACAGACCACGATGTCCCGGTCGGCGGCGTAGCGCAGGTTCATGCGGGCACCTCCTGGCGTGCGGCTCCCCAACTGCAGCCGCCCTCAGCCTAACTGGGGCTGGACGTGCCGCCGCGCTGCCAGCGAGCGTGGGTCTCTGCGCGTCGTTGCCGGCGTCGTTCGCAGGCATCGCACAGCCAGCCGTGGGGAACATTCGCCGTGGTGCCGTTCGAGCAGCCGACCCCCGCGCACCGTGTCGCACGGGGCTCGTGGTGGACCCGCACGTCAGGCCCTCTCGGCCCCTCCGGCTCGGGGTATCCCTCTGGCTTTTGACCGAGGATGAAGGCGCCGTGCCGGACCGGCGAGAAATTGACCCATTCGCGGGGGCTGTGATCGGGGACGGAAGTGTCGGCGTGCAAGTCGCACCGCTGGGTCAGCCAGCGTTTGATGGCCCGGAATTCGACCGTGTCGAGCGACCACACCCACATCGTGCCGCCGGTCTCGTTGAAGATCTGCTCGCCTTCGCGCCCAGCGGCGTAGGGGATCTCCGTGCGCACCCAGTGGCCTTCCGTCAAGGAGGAGAGGGAGTAGACGGTGTCGGCACACCGCTCTCCGCCATCGGCTGTTGCGGTGCACTGCAGTTCCTCGATCCGGCCCGGGGCCAGGCGCAGGACGCTGCCGTAGCGCATGGTGTGCCGTACCTGGCCGGCTCGGGCCGCGTTCGCCGGTTCCGGTTCGGCGACAGCCCCCGGGTCGTGGGACTCCACCGGTCGGGGGGTGAACGTCCCCGCGTTGATGTTGTTCTGCATCCGAGCCCCCAGCTTCGTCACAAGCGGGCGCAGGGTTTCGTCGAGGTCGCCGTGGTCGAGGGCCGGGCAGATGGTGGTGTGGGCCAGGCGGCAGTATGCGTAGCCGCGCAGGGTGCCGGAGTAGGCGACGCCGCCGTCCACGTACCACCGGTACCTGGGCGGGATGTACTTCAAGGGGAATTCGCCGGGCATCAGGGGGATGCGGCGTTCGTCGAAGCGGTCGAACCACTCGACCGGGCATGAACAGTACGCGCACACGCCCTGGGCTTTGCTGCGCAGCAGTCGCGAGGTGTTCGACCGGTGCAGGCTTATCGACATGGCGGGCCCCCTGGCAGTTCCAACGGGGCTGCCACGCCCTGTTGTTGCTCTTCGACCGGACGGTCAGTGTACGAGCCGGCCCCGGGCCGGCGAGCGTGACGCTCCCATCTCGTCACTCCGGCGTACGGTCGCCCGGCGACGGCCGTCGCCGGTTCACCTCCGCTCAGATCTCGCCGCGATGACATCCAGGTAGCTAGGCCTCGCCTTCGTCCGGTATGAGGTCGTCGGACAGGAAGGCTCGGTTCTCTTTCGGTTACATCAGGATGGTGCTGAGCCTGCCGAAGATGTAGTCGCCAGAGTTGCTGTTTTCACCGTCGACCGTGAGTGGATGAATGAGTAGGTCGGTGGAGGCCATTACAGCCAGAGCCGCTTGGCGTTCGCCCACGATCGGGAACAGCCGCATGTAAAGGCGCTGCAGGCGGAGAGCGGCGCGGCGGACGACCCGTTGGTCGACCTCCGCTTCCAGCCCCGGCGTGGACTCGGTGAGCAGTTCGAGTACGAGAGGAACGTCGGCTGGCTTCCAACTGTCGCGCTGCTCGTTGATCCACCCGATCAGCGAGGCAAGCTCATCGACTGACCCGTCTTCGGCCTCCACACCGGGCTGTGGCGTGGTCGCGGCCGGTGGCAGGGCGTGCCGGATTTCCGGCAGGCTGGTCTCCAGCGGGCGGAGGTCCAGCACGGTGTAGAACAGGACACGGGTCATCGCGCTCAGGCCAAGGTTGTTGATCTCCCCGAACGGTTTGATCTCCCAATCCGGATCGGCGGCCGCGTGCTGCGCGTGGGTCTCGAGTTGATTGACGGCATGGGTGCTCATGTGGATGCGCGGTGCACGAGGGTTCTTCTGCGCGGCCTCCGCAGCAGCTCGGGTGGCCCGCCACACCAGGTTGTAGATCTCGCCGAGTGGCCGGTGGCGGGCCACTTTGTATGCGGCATCCCGTAGGCGCGCCTCGTGATGGTCGGTGACCTCGGGCAGGTTCACTTCCTCCAAGCGGTGGAGGAAGTAGCGCAGGGCCTCCTCCGCCACGAGTTCTTCAGCCAGCGAGAGGAGGTCGTCTTGCTGTCCAGCGGTCAGGCGTGCGGGATTCAGGGCAGTCGCGAGGTGCTCGTCGAGCTCCTCGGCTCCCGTACCGGGGCTGGTGCCGAAGGGCGCGTAGAAGTGGGCCATGCCGGGATAGAACTGCGAGGTCAGCTTCGGAGTGTCGACTTCGTCCGGCTCCCCATCGGTCGCGCGCAGGGCGTCCTCGAATGATTCGGGCATCCAGATGAATGCCCCTACGGGGCTGGATGGATGGATTCTCAGCAGCCCGACGCGCACCAGTGCACCGAGCACCGAAGACGTTTCGTATGCCTTGGGGTGCAAGGGATCCAACCATGATCCGATGTCACTGACTGGGGTGGTGGACGGCGCGTAGCGAAGCAGCGCCAGGGCCGCGGTCATCTCCCTGACCGGCGCGGTGGGCACGGAGATCTCGTAGGTGAGGGCGTACTTCTTGTCGAGGAGAGTGCGTTGCGCCTGCGTCCAGGCGGTCCGGACCGCTTCGCGGGCTTGCTGCGCTTCGGCCTTGGTCTTTGCTGCTTCTCGTTTGGCCTTGCGCTTGGGGTCGAGAACAGCTTGGACGGCGCCCAGCAGGGATGGATTGCAGTCCACACAGGCTGGTGTCTCACCGTTGCACAGTTGTTGAAATGCCGTGCGGGAGGTGAGGCTCAGGGATCCGCCGCACTGGGGGCATTTGTGTCCGGGGACGACAGCGCGGACGGCGGCGGCAGCCACAGCGTGGATGGGGCTTCCCCACCCGGCGGTATCGATGCTGGTGGTCTTCTCGCACCAGATGGGGGTGCTGTAGTCGGGCGCGAACCCGGCCAGCGCCCAATACCTCTCGCCGATCGCGACGAGCTCAGGATCAGCCTCATCGTCCGTGATGACGGCTGGGATGAGGTGGGTGAGGTCGTCGCTGGTCTGTCCGTGCTCAGGCGCATCAGTCACATCTGCTTACTCTATGCAACCGGTGCCGTTACGGGAAACGGATGAGATGCCCGCCCGTTGCGTCCCGTCCTGCGAAGCGGTTGGTGAACGCACGCAGGCCGGTTCCTGGAATCTCGTGGCACAGCTGGTGTTCCGCGCCGATCTGTACCCGCAGCTGTGCCGTCGCCTGGGCCTCCGCGGCTGCCTCCATCTCGTCCACTTCGGCAGCAACGAGCAACGGCGCCGCCAGCAGCAGCTGGGCCAGCCCGCCGACCATGCCACTGCCTCCAGCCCTCCGCCGACGGCCTGCCCCGGTTCAGCCCCGCCGTCGGCCTCCTCTGCGCTCGGACCGTACGGGGACCAGCGGCATGACGGTCGTGCCCCGCGGTGAACGTAGGAAACCGCCAGGTGTGGGGCCGCCCTCGGTGCGAGGGGGGTCTCAGGCGCTGTGCTGTGGCTGGGTGAGCCCGGCCGGGTCGATCTCGAACGCGAAGGGCTCGGTGAGGCTGGTGACCGTGCCGGGAAGTGCGGTCGCTGTCTCGACGTATCGTCCGCGGTCCAGTTCGCTGATGATCAGGCGCGGGGCCGGGTCGAATTCCAGGCGCCAGTAGTGCGGGATCGCGGCCTCCGCGTAGAGCAGTGGCTTGAGCTTGCGGTCCATGGTCTTGTTGCCGGGCGAGACCAGCTCGATGACCAGTTGCACGGCGTCGGCGTCGATGCTGACGGCGTCCTGTGCGGTCGCGCCGGTATCGGCGACGACGATGTCCGGCACCACCAGGCCGGACGGCAGGAGCACGTTGATGGCCTCCAGGATCTCGACCGGTGCGTCGGCGGCTCGGGCCGCGGCGTCCAGGGCGACGTGGAGGCGGAAGCTGGCCCGCTGGTGGCGCAGACCGGGGGCGGGGGACATCACGAGCGACTCCCCCAGCAGTTCGTAGCGGGTCGCGCGGTCTTCCGGCAGGGCCAGGACCGCGTCAACGGTCCAGGGCCCGTGGTGCGTAAAGCTGGCAACGCTCATCCCTTCACCTCCCATCACGTACTGACAGTGTGGCCCAGCGCCGAGGCCGGTGTCTGCTGTCAGCGGTCTCCGGGCCTCACGAAACGGCACCGGCCAGCCGGGCGAACCGCTCTGCCCGGCTCAGGCCCGCGGCTTTGCCCTCGCAGGCGGCACATCGGCATCCGGCGGGTGGCTGGCCGATGAGAGTGAGGCCGCAGTCAGTGCAGGTCCAGGCTCCCTGCGGACGCCGCGCAGGTGTGACAGTGGCACGGGCTTGGGCGGCGCCGGCTTGGTAGGCATCGGACCGTCCCTGGAGTGTGGGTTCCATGGGCTGTGCCGGGGTGTGGGCGACGCGCCATGCCTTGCTGCGGGTGGCGAGCAGGTGCTCGGCGGTGCGGGTGCGTGCCTGGTCGGCTGCCTCAGCGGCCGCCAGCTGTGCGGTGTCGAGATCCGGGTACAGGTGGCGGCGGCGCATCTGCGCCGCGTGGGCCTGGTCGGCCTCGGCACTGGCGAGGAGGCCCCGGGCGAGCGTGTTCAGCGCGTCGGCCCGGTATTCGTTGACGATGTCGTTGGCCTTCAGCTTTGCGGCCAGCGCGATCATGATGTCGTTGCCGCCTGCGGCCTCGGTCTGGGAGCAGGCGGCCTGGATCCGGGTGCGGGCCTCCGCCTCAGCGTGGCTGACGAGAGCGGCGGTGAGGTCGGGGTCATCGCAGCTGCCGGCCGCGACCGCGGTGACAGCCTGCAGGAGCAGCTTCTCGGACTCCCGGTAGTCCCGGCACACTTGGCACAGGCCAGCCGCCTCCGGTTTGCCGCACTCGATGCAGGGCATGGCTCGCCGGACCTGCTCAGCCGCTTCGGCTGCTTTCCGTGCTGCTTTCCTGTCGGCTTGGAACTGCACCTCGGCCGCCTCAGCCTGTCGGCGCCGTTCTTCGACCTGAGCGAGCTCCTCGTTCACGGCTTCGCGCACCTGCTGCGCGATGGCCTCGCGCAGCTGCTCCGGTGTGGCCTCGGGCCTGCGGGTCCTGACCTCGTCGGCGATGCGGCGGCGCAGTCTGCGGCGGTCTGCAACCATCTCCTCGCAGCGCTCGCAGACGGCGCCGGAGTGCATGAGGGTGCCCTCGTCGCACCGCTGATCACCGCAGTGCGAGCGGGAGGGCAGGCCCCGGTGCAGGAGCCAGCCGACCGGGTCCTTGACCCCAGACGCCCGTCCCTTCTGGTCAGTCAGACGGCGCGTCAACCGGTCAGCGAGGTACGCCTCCGCCCGGTCATCACCGACCCAGCTCGCGACACGCCACAGCTCGCGGTAGGTGGCCTCTTCCACCAGGTCTCGGGCGTGGGACCGGTCCAGCCGGTCCCACAACGCCTCCACCGGAGCGAGAGCCACCTGCAGCTCATGACGAGGCCGGGGAACCCTCCCTCGCAGCCTGCTGTGGTGAGACCCGCCCATGTCGACGAGTAGGCGGGCAGCAGCACCCTGCCCAGGTCCAGGGCTTCCGCCGTCCGTGGCCTGCTCCTGGCGCTCCTGCTGTGTGGGGATGGTGGGGGGAGTTGTTTGCATTTCCCCGCGCAGCGGGCGGTCCGCAGCACCGGTCGGCGGCACGGGCCCGGCGGCGGTGTTGGTCTCGGCGGTCTGGTCCTCGCGTGTGCACGCGCGTCCCGGCAAATTACCGGTCCCCCCACGGCTGTAGCCGGAAAAGCCACCACTACCTGCACCCTCATCCCCGAGATCAGCCATAGGTGCGTGGTAAGCGTGCAGTCCTGCAGAAGACACACCTGCTTCAGAGGCCGATCTACCCCTGTTGACCTGCGGTTTCGCCGCCTGCGCCGGGATCTGGTCCCCCCCTGCAGTTGTCGCACCCCGTCCCGGACGCGGAATAAGCCCTCCGGGCCGGCCCTCAGCCCGCCGGATCCGCCGCATCTCCCGGTACGCGGCCTCCACCGCAGGGATCACCAGCTGCTCCCGGCCGCCTGGTGTCACCCGGGCCTCCACCACGCCCGCAGCCACCAGCCGGGCCAGGACCTGAGCTCCCTCAGTCGGCGAACTCCCCAGCAGCCGCGCGATCGTGGCCGCCAGGCGCCCGTGCTCGTCCACCGCACCGCCGCACAGCCGCACCACACCCGTCGCACGCGACTCCAGCACCAGCAGCAGCAGCGCGAGGCGGTCCGTCGCAGCACTCCGGCCGGTGCGCGTGCCCAACAGCCCAGGCGGCGTCTGCCTACCGTCGCGGTGTGACCAGCCCGGCGCGCACACCGCCCCCAAAAGGCCCCACAGCACGGCGAACTCCACCTTCTCCAGCCGCAGAGGATTGTGGGCGGGCTGGTGGTGGCGGGCATCGAGCAGCGGCAGCAGCTGCCAGCGAATACCAGTGATCACCTGTGTGCCCGGCCGCATCTGGTTCTCGGAGTCGGTGATGTGCTCGCGGTCCAGATACGGGCGTACCTCATGTCCGATGGTCGACGCCGTCACCCCGACCCACCGGCCCAGCTCCCGAGCCGTCATCTCCACCGAGAGGTCTGCCGCCGAAATCTTCGCAGCCAGCGCCACCGCCGTCATCCGCACCGAATCCGGCGCACCCACCAGACCCGGCTGCCCCATCAGCTCATGCATCGCTCCCCGCAGCCGGTCCTTCATCGCGTCGGTGTGTGTCAGCGGATGCCCCGCCTCCCACACCGGCACCGCCTCCGCTGGCCGCACAGCAGTCGCCCTCCTACTCACGGCGGCCCCCTGCAGCCACGCACGCAGGCGCGGAATTGGGGACAGCGGCATCAACAGATGCGAACGGTGCAGGCTGGGCGTTGAACTTCGAGGTCACGTACAGAGAGGGGACCGCCGAACGGCCAGATGTGACACCTGACCAGGAAGAAATCTTCAGGCGACCCTGGAGCCGGTGCCTGGTGATCAGCCGGTGTCCATCGTTTGGCTTCTCGCCGAGCGGCTGGAACGGTGCGCTGATGGTGGCCGAAACCGACCCGCGCGACTGCAAAAAAGACCTATTGCGCGCCATTCGGGCATGGGTGGGCTGGCAATGGGGAGACCTGTGGTGCAAAATGACAACGCCTCCGAGCGCTAGTTGCTTGACGGCATAAAGAAGCGCCCTCGTGGTGCTTCACGGTTCGGGCAGAACCAAGATCGAATCGTTCGAAGCCGGGTGGCACCGGGTCGAACAACTCCTCCAGGAACGGCTGTGGCAGGCCGGACCGGAGATCAGACGGGGCGCTGCGCCAAGGTGAGTGGCATCACCAGGTGGCCAGGCCCCGGGCGGCTAGAAGTCCTGTTTTGAACAGGCGCCGCCCCCAGACTTACGTCATCTCGACCCCCGTCAGGGGCGAGGTGTGCCCGCGCCCGGACCGGCGCGGAAGCATAGAAAAGGCACCCAGTTTCCGGAGCGACGTGCAGGCCATCGCTACTACGGGAGTGGGTGCCTTGTGTGTCTGGCAGAGGGTACGGGTACCCTGATTCATGTCGAGACCATTCTCTGTAAGGTCTGCGGCCGTGCCCCGGAGTGCAGCCTCGCGGGGCTTAGCCATGTCTGTATTGATCTTATCCGCAGACACAGTACCCCCCTCGCGTCATGTAACGACACCCCGCCACATGCCGTGTCGGCCTTGCGTAGCACCTTCCTGATGCACCGCCAGCTCGAAAACGTTCCTACCCTTCGCGAAATCCCGGGAGCTCAGACCGGCATGATGAACAGCATGCACGCGACGCTGACCGACCCCCTGGACGTGGAGACCTTCGCCAAGCCGGCGCAGCAGCTCCGATTCGCCGCGGCGATGAACCGGATCGCTGACAGCCGGCCCCCAGGTGCCCCGGTGCGCGTCTACATCAGTGCGGCCCCCAGGACGATGAACAACCCAAAGTGGGACAGCTGGCTCGCGCAGATCACCGAGGAACTGCCCGACAGCGTCGAACTCCTCCACTACCGCAACGTCTTCACCGACGAACGGCCCTACAACTGGGACAGTCTCGTCGAAGAACTCGATGGCCTCGTCATCGTGGGCAAGCAGAAAAGGGCCGGCAGCCGGGTCTACCTTCTCGGGCCTATCGCCCGCCTCGAGCTCCGCTCGCTCATCGCTCAAAAGCCGGTGCTGCTGTACGGGCACAACCTCGGCCTCATTCCCGTCATCGACTGCCGGAGCCAGGTCCTCAGCCCGGAAGCCGAAGCGCCGCGGCTGAAGCTCATCGCGCCGAAGAGGTGGACGAACGACAGGACAACCCTCAAGGCTGCTTTGCATGCGCTCACCCCAGCCAGTGAGGGTGTTGGGGCCGGACAGGACACTGGCATGGGGGACCATCTCACCCATCCGTTCGTCGCACCCCCTCAGTGATCTCTCAGGACCGTCGACCGGACAGGCCGCAGGCGTTTCGTGGCCTCAGGTCAGTTGAGCACCCGCATCTGCCCCACGGTCGTCGCCACCGTTGACGCGCGGGTGGTGGTGAGCTCTCCGGCCTGTCCGGCGCCCGTCCAGTGCACTTTCCAGGTCGCGGTGGCTCTCACTTGGTAGCGGTGGTCGGGACGGTCGCTGGAGGAGTGCTGCAAGAGGTGCCCGCAGTCCGGCGACTTCTGCTTGCCGAACTCAGGCCGGTAAGGGGTGCCGGCCCCCATGCAGGTGACCGTCGTCCCGTCGCCCATCTCCCACCGGACTTGGGACACCGTGGCCGTCGCGTTCACGGTGACGGCCCCTGCGGAGGCGGTGGCCGTCACCGGACCGTAGGTGGCGCGGCCCTTGCGTGCCCACATCCACATCGGCATTCCGACGACGTACCGGCCTGCCGCCCGGGGACTGGCGATGTCCGGGCCACCCAGCCGCATCTTGCTGACTGCCTCCTGGGCGAGCGCCTGGAGGTCTGGCCCCTTAGCGTTCGGGGGAGCAGCGGCAAAGGTCACCCCGCCCATCAGCTCCCGTCCAGCTCCCGGGCACGACACCTCGTACAACGCGCCCTTGTCACCGGGTTTCCAGTCGTCGGGGATATTGTTGGCGATCTTCCACACCGGGTCGTCTTTGGCCGGCTGGGGCGTCATCGGTGCCCAGTAGCAGGCATCCGCCGAGTTGAAGGTCCCCATCCCATCCCGGTGACAGGGCACCGTCTTTCCGTCGATGGCGCAGCCCGACCCGCCGCCGGTCCTCCTAGGGCGGCTGTTGGTCTTCCCGGGCGGGGCGGGCGCCGGGGCCTTCGCTGTCAGATCGCAGTCCAGTCGGTCCGGCGGGCAGCTCACCGAGCCGCCGTCGGCGGCCGCGCCGGGAGCAGCGGCGAGCATCAGGGCAACCGCGACTGTGCCGACGCTTGCTGTTGCCCGCAGAGGGCGGCCGGTCAGCACGTCTGTCCCCGGTCGATCTTGGTGGTCCAGATCTTCCACGTTCCGCCGACCGTGACAGCGGTGGCGGTGTAGACGTGGCGGCGAGGGCCGGTGCCCACCGGCACCTCCTTGCCGCTCTTGCGCTCCACTTCGGTGTAGTGGCTGGTGTCCACGCAGTCCGTGATCGTCGCCTTCGCCGGTTTCGAGGCAGTGTCCACCGCGGTCACTCGCGGCGCGATGACCGGCTTACCGCGCATCACCGTGCCGTGGTCCTGGTAGTAGGCCAGCGTCACCCGGATGTTCGACAGCGCCGTGTTCGCCGCGTGCTGGGCGGCTGCCGGGTCCAGTTTCGCCTTGGCGTAGGTGCGGGTCCGCGCTTCCCACAGAGCCCGGTATGCCTTGAGAACTGCGGCCTTGTCTGCCGCCTGCGGATCAGTGGGCGAAGGCGAGGAGGAGGCCGCCTGGTTGGTCGTCGCGGGCGCCTTAGCGTCCGAGTTGCCCGAGCTGCCACATGCGGTCAGAACCAGCAGCGCTGCAGCGGCGAGCAGCCCTCCGGCGGCGCGTGATGATGCGGTGGTCACAAGGCCTCAGTCCCCCAGATGATCGGCCAACCTCAGATCCGCACGGTACCTCTGAGCGGCTGAACGGTCACAGAACATACCGGTTAGCCCAGTACTACCGGCCTGGCTGAGGTGACGGCCCCCGTTTGCGGTCGGCCCTCACACGCCCGGATCGGACGAGGACCGCGGCGCAGCCCATGTGAGACATGTCGATCAGGCTGGAGCGTCCGTGGTCGGTAGGGCAAGGGCTGCCAGGACGGTTGTGGGGTGACCGTCGTAGACGAGGTGCGGTTCGAGGGATGTTGGTGGATGAAAGCGGCCGGCGAACCTGCGCAAATCCTCTTCGGAGAACTCGATTGAGTTCGCGTCCACAGCGGCGTCCTGGTTCCGCGTTTGGATTCGTTTCCACCGGACTTCGTGCGATACGGGTAGGTACACCAGCAGCGGGGCGCCCCCGGCCTGCGTCGCATAAGTCCGCCATTCGCTTCGCTCCTCCGGCGTCCAGAAGCCATGATCGACTACCACGTCCTGACCGTCGGACAGTCGCCTGCGCAGCTCCGCGGCAATGTCACGTAGGACAGGCGCTTCTCGGACACGGAATTGGCCGCGCGGAAAATCGGTGCCGTATCGCCCGTACCTCCGAAACATCTCTTCATCTGGACACATCCGGACCAGGCCATGCTCGGCAAGGGCCTTGGCAAGGCGTGTCTTACCAGCGCCGGGCATAGCGCTCATCAGAACGCATCGTGGAACACGCGCTTCGTTGCACCGGCTCACAGCACTACATCCGACGTATCGAACCTGGTCCGGCCAGGCGCACCGACGTCCACGCCATGCTCCAAAGGCTGCTCGTGGTCGTCGAGGAACGTTGACGAGAGGACGAGAACGGCAGCCACGGTCCCCGGCTCCAGTTCCAGGTTTTCGATGTCGCGATCAGTGGCGAGGCGAGCCGCGGTTGTGTCTCGGCGGGTTGTCACTCGGCGGCCTGTTTTGTGGGCAATCAAGTCCAACGAAGTGCCGTCCTTGAGGCGTTCGGCATGCAGAAGCTCGGGGAGCTCCTGAGCAAAGGCCCCGGGGATCCAGGACGTGGAGTGCGCCACGACACCGTGACCGTCACGGTACGTGCGCGTCCGCTGGATGACGCGGTCGCCAGCACGCATTCCGAGCGCCTCGGCGACATCATCCGGTGCTGCTACGAGCTGTGCGGCATGCGAATCTGATCGCTCTCCATCGCCCCACGAGGACCCCGTCCGCCGACCGCGATCCAGCCGCTGTCCCCCGGACGACAGGGGGGCCGGCGGGCCCAGCACCTCGCTGCCAATGCCCGGTGCCGAACGGATCAGGCCCTCGCTGCGCAGGACATTCAATGCCTTATCGACGGTCGCCCGGCTGACGTCCCACTCCTCAGCAACACGTCTCGCCTGGGGGAACCTCTCGCCTGGGGGCAGATCCCCCCTGTAGATCGCCTCCCGGTAGTAATTCGCGATTTGCCGGAACGGGGCCGTTACCCCGGTGATCTTTGGCATCTAGGCCGGCCCTCTCACATCGATCCCTTGGTACTTGCTGTACATGCATAGCTTAACGCTTGACGGCCTAGGCCGACATAGGCCAAGCTAGGCCATGTCGGAACCGGTTCTCTCATCCGGCACCGCCCCAGGGCGGCGGCAGATGAGGGAGCTGGATCCTCGGCCCCACAAAACTTCATAGCCCGTAGAGCTTTTCCGAGGTGACGAACCATGAGATCCCTCGCCGGCTACGGGAGCACCACCACCGCGATGCGGTGTCCACGCCCCAGGAATGCGTCATCGCCCTGGCACGCGGAGACCGGCTCGCCCACCCACCCTCTTTCCGCGAACCTCGTTCGGGAGCTCTCATGAAGCCCAACCTGACCCGCGACCCTCTGAAGATCAGCAGCCTCCCCGTCCACCACCTCCAGCTGCGCGTCAATGAGCACCGCTCGCTCGTCTGTCCTGACTGTGAGGAGTGGCACCCGGTTCGCCGCGGCGTTGTGTGGCCCCACCGCCTGGAGCGCACCGAGCGCGGCAAGAACGGTGCCAAGTGCCCCGGGTCGGCCCGCCGCGTCGTCATCGACATCGACCTCGAGGCGTGGGGCCGGGCAATGGCGGAGGCGTCGGCCTCCGCGACCGGCCGGCGCAGCACCAAGGTGACCCGGAAGCCGACGGCTCCCACGGCCGCCCCCGTCGGTCAGCTGGCTGCCGTCATCGCATGCCAGGGCCCGACGGCCGTATCGCGGCTCGCTGTGGTGTTGGAGCGGGCGCGCGGCGCCGTCGCGGCGCACCGCGTCTCCTGCCCGATGTGCTGCAACGGCGCACGGTGCGCGGCGGGCGGGGAGCTGGAGCGGCGACGCGCTGAGACCGAGGCCACCTGGACGCTCGCCCGTGAGCAGCAGGCGCGTGCTGAGGGGGCCGCGGAGAAGCGCCAGCGGCACCACCGTGAGCAGCAGGCCCGTACCCGCCGTGCGCAGTGGCAGAGCCAGAAGCAGGCCGTGAAGCGGAAGGTGCCTGCCGGGGCGGTCGCGCCGATCGTCGGCGTCGATGTGCCGCTGGAGCCGCTGCGGATCACCGCCTGACGAACGACGAATCAATTGGCCCCGGAAGCATCTTCCGGGGCCAACTCGCTTTTACGAACTACTCCGCGTGCGCCATCCCCCGTGTGGATGGCGCACACGGGGTTGCTCGTCCGAGCAGCCTCACGGCGACAGCCCCCGGGTGCGACCAGGGGCTGTCAGTACCAGGACCTGAAGTGGAGGACCTGATGACCGACAGCATGACATCCGTGATCACCCGGCCGAACAGCGGCGTGTTCGACGACATCGCGTTGGACCGTCTGCACGCCGAGGTCCAGCACCGCCGGCGCACCGCCGATGCCCTTGTCCCCGCCTCCCGGCGGGCGGCACGCACACTCGATGCGATGCGGGATCGTCTTCCCCTTCCTCCTCTTCCTGCGTTCGCGGCGACGGAGGAGGACCTGAACCGGGAGTTGGAGGATCCGGGGGAGGGCTGGGACCAGGCTGTACCCCCGACCGTGCTGCCGCAGGCCGCCGGTGGCGTGATCTTCGGTGATGGTCGCGTCGGCGTCGACGTGGCGATGAGCGTGTCCTGCCCGGATTGCGGTGGCGAGGGCGGACGGATGCATGACACTTCCGACGGGGGAGTGCTCCGCCAGACCTGGCACACCTGCAGCACCTGCCGCGGCACCGGGACGCTGGGCCAGTGACCACGCAGGCACCCGTGCGGTGCGATGACTGCCAGGGCACCGGCCGCCAGTAGCCGCCCGCAGCCGTCTGGCGCGGCGGGGAAGGCCAGCCGCCGAACGCGGCCGGGGCCATCGCGCCGCGCATCGCACCACATCCCGGCAGGACCTCTCGTGCTCGACTCCTGCGGCATACGCCGCGCCCGCGTCGCCCGCAGTTGGCGGCGCGGGCTCTCGCACTTCACGGACTCGCACACCCGTACACCCGCATGTTGCTCGCCGCTGCCGCTGTTGCGGCGGCGGGCTTGTGGGAGGCCGGCCACCGGGTCCGTGACCTCCATCCACCTGCACTTTCACAGGGACATCGTCATGGAACAGCCCAACACCCCTCCGACCCCGCCGGTTTCGCGGTTCACCGCTGACAAGGCGCGCAAGATTTTCGCTCCGGAGGTCGGCCCGCGGGTCATCGGAGGCGTCTACTCCTGCGCCTACTGGCAGACGACCTACCGCGTTGCTGGCATCCACTACGGCCCGGACGCGCTGGCCGCGATCGGCTGGGACGCCGGATGGGCCATCACCGTCCAGGACGCCCAGGGCGTGCGAACCCACTGCACCGCCTGGGCCGAGGAGGACAAGGCCTTCGTGTCGCCGCCGTGGGCGGTCGTGTACCGGGCGGCGCACGGTGCTCTGCCCCTGGACCACTACAGCAACCTCCAGGCCGCCCGCGCCCACATCGCCGACCTGATCGAGCGCGAGGAACCCGGCGCGGTTGCGGTGTGGCTCGCGGATGACGTCGAGGACCCGCTCAGCACCCTCGAGGCGCACCTTTTCGGGCGGCACGGTGAGCCCGAGCCCACCGAATACGTCATCACCCCGCTGACCGTCGCCGACCGATACGACCCCGCGGTCGACGAGTAGGCGGGCGCCGTGGCTGACGACCTCTACACCCGCTACATGCGCGCCCACCAGGAGCTGCGTATGCACACCGGCGCCTGCGCCGACTGCACCGACACCGCCCGGTGCCCGGTCGGCGAGCGGCTCTACGAGAGCTTCGCCCGCCTCCAGGACGCCCACCTGGGGCGCCAGCAGCGCCGGCACAGCCCGTGACTTCCAAGCCGGACGCCTGAGAGATCGGGCTGGTCAACCGCGTCACAACCGCCGCCTGTTGGTTGCCCGCTGCGCCCCTCCGCCACGTCGGCCGGAGGGGCGCAGTCGCAGGGGAGCCGGACAGTCCGGACCACAACTCTGAGAGAGGGCCCCTATGCCCAAGACGACGATCGCTCCCGCCGAACCCACCGCCGCCGCTGTGGTGTTCACCGACGAAACGCTGCGCAAGGCGGCCAACCTGGCCGCCGACGCCTACCAGCCGGTGTGGACCGGCCCGTCCGGCGAGGAGTCCTCCGGCGAGATGCTGGCCCGCCACATGGAGGCCACCGTCACCCTCCTCGACAAGGACGGCTGGATCCGCGCCTACGACTACCGCACCGGACAGCCGACCGGCGCGGACCTCGCCGACATCGACTCGATGACCACGAAGGACATGGTCAAGACCCTGCTGCGCCTGGTCCGCGACGATCTGGGCACCGACCCGCAGCGGACTCTGTCCGGCGGCCTGCGACAGGTCGGTGAGGCTGGGCTCCACGGTGATTCGGACACCGCCCATATCGCGACCGGGATCCTGGATCTGCTGATCCAGGCCCACACCGGATCGGCGACCGCCCGCGCCACGCCGTGGTCGGAGCGGCTCAGCCGTACCTATGCGGACATCGTCGCGCTGCTGACTGCGGGTGCCTGCTTTGCCCGCACCTACGGGCCCGGTGCTGCCGGCGCCCCGGAGCGGGTGGCCTGACCCCTCCGCAGCACTGCCGGGAGCGGCCGCTCACACCTGCGGCGGCCGCTCCGGCAACACCCCCTATCCCGCCTGAGCTGGCCGATCGGCGCAGCTGCTAGACCCCCGCGGCCCGCCCAGCATCTGGGCGGGCCGTCGTGTTGACCCGAAAGGAGTTGGCGTGGCCGCCCGTTCCGCCACCCGCAGCAAGTCCAAGACGAGGAAGCCGGCCTCCGCGCCTGCGAAGAAAACGGCCGCTACCGCGTCCGCGAAGAGGACCGCCGCCGCTGCGAAGCCGGCCACGCACGTCCTGCAGGCTGCGCAGGAGACGGTGGAGCAACTGCCCGTGCAGGCCCAGGGTGAGGCCGCGGAACTGATCGAGCGCGCTGGCGAGCAGGCGCGGCACATCCGGCACGTGGCAGACGACCGCGCCCGGCAGGTCCTGGCCGAGGTCACCGAAGAGGCGGGGCGCCGGCTGCGCGAGGCCACCAGCGACGCCGACAGCACGCGAGCCGAAGGCGCCCGCGACGCCCAGGCGATGCGGGACGAGGCCCGCCGCGGTGCGAAGGACACCACCGCCGCGGCCCGCGCGGGTGCGGCCCGGCACCGCAACCGGGCCGAGCGTGCCGCCGCCGCGATCGAGCAGCGCGCCACGGACCGGGTCGAGCAGTTGCTCGTCGACGCCCAGGCGCGCGCTGAGGACCTGGCCGCCCAGGCCCGCGCCGAGGCCCGGCAGGCGCGCCTCGGCGCCCAGGCCCAGGCTCGGCAGATCCTCGCGGAGGCCACCGAGGAAGCCGGCCGCCGCCTGCGTGCGGCCGCCGAGGACGCCGGGGGTGACGCGCAGGAAATCCGGGCGCAGGCCCGCCTCCAGGCGAAGGCCGCCGTCACCGCGGCCCGCGCGGCCGCGGCCCGGCACCGCAACCGCGCCGAGCGTGCCGCCGCCGCCATCGAGCAGCGCGCCGCAGCACAGGTGCAGCAGCTGCTCGTTGACGCCCAGGCGGAGGCCGACGCTCTCCGCTCCCGTGCGGCCGACGAGGCCGGCAACCTGCGTTCCGAAGCGCAGGCGCAGCTCGGCCAGGCCCACGCCGAGGCCGAGCAGTGCCTCGCCGAGTCCCGCGCGGCCGCCGACGCCGTCCGTGCCCAGGGGCACAGCGATGCCGCCGAGCTGCGAGCGCAGGGCGAGAGCGAGGCCGGCCGGATCCGGGCCGACGCCGAAGCCGAGGCGGAGCGCCTGCGCAGTGAGGGACGGTCGGAGGCCGAACGGATCACCGCGCAGGCCCGCACGGCCGTTGAGGACGCGCAGCGCACGACCGAAGCGGCCCGGGAGGCTGCGCAGCGGCTGCGTCGCCTGGCCGAGGAGGACACCGAGCGGCAGCGCACCGAGGCGGCTGAGGACGCCCAGCGCACCACCGACGGAGCCCGCGCCGAGGCGGACCGGCTGCTGGGGGATGCCCAGCACAGTGCGGCCCGCGCCAAGGCAGAGGCCGACGAGCTGCTCGAGCAGGCGCAGGCGCAGATGACGGAGGCGGGGGAGCGGCAGCAGGCGGCCGATGACGCGGCTGCGCAGGCCGCTGAGGAACTGCGCCGGGCCACTGACCGCACCGAGCGGCGCCTGGCCCGCAAGGAGCTCAAGCACGAAGCCCGCAACCGGCGCCGCGACGCGGCCGCCGCCCGTAAGGAGAAGCGGCGCGCCAGCCGACCCGCTCTGTCGGACCGGCTGGTGCGGATCTCGGCGTGGTTTCGGAAGCTGTCGACCGATCAGGCCCGCCGGGTGCTGGTCGCCGGTCCGATCCTGGCGCCGATGGCGGTGGCCTGGTGGTCGCAGATGGACTACGCCAAGGCCGCGTTCGGCTGGTGGACGATCTTCGCGATCGGGTTTGCGGCTGCCTGGGAGTGCACCACGGCGTTCACCGGCTGGATGTACCACCAGGCCCGCAAGGCTGGTGACGCCGGGCTGTTGTACCGGATTTTCACGTGGATCTTCGCCTGCGGTGCTGCGGCGATGAACTACGCCCACCACTGCGGCCCCAACGGCCGGCCGACGCAGCCGGCGGTGGCCTTCGCCACGATGTCCATCGTCGGGATGGTGCTCTGGGAGCTGTATGCCTCCCTCCTGCACCGCAAGGCCCTGCGGGCCAAGGGCCAGGTTGCCAATGCCCGGCCGCGCATCGGCGTGATCCGCTGGATCCGCTACACCCGGCACTCCTTCACTGCTTGGTCTCTGGCCATCACCGATTCCACGCTCACCACACTGGACCGGGCCTGGGCCGCGGCCGAGGCCGAGGTCGCCCGCAGGGACACCCTGAAGGCGGCGCGTGACGGCCGGCCCCTGCCGTCCTCGTACCGGGTGGTTCCCGCCTCCGGCTCGGCCCGTCCCACACACGTTCCGGCGTTCGGGGTGAGCCTGACGCGGTTCGCCGAACCGCATCGCCCCACCGGCGTCCCGCTGGGCCGGTTCGCGCCCTCCCGAAAGGTTCGCGAACTGACCGTGAAGGGCGAACTGGAGGCTCCGCAGCGCGAACCGGTTCGCGAACCGGACGGCGAACCCGCCTCGCCCAGGTCCGCGAACCCCACACCGCGCGAGCGCCAGCAGATGGAGCAGGAGGAGCAGGTTCGCGCAGTGCTCGGACTGATCGGCGAACTCGGGTATGACGAGGTTCGCCTGCCCGTCGTCATGGAGCGAACCGGCATGGCGAAGACCACCGCCCACGCACGGCTCAAGACAGCGCGCGAACTCTACGCGCAGGCGTGAGCGCAACGGTTCGCGAACCTCGCGAACTCCTTGGGCGAACCGGATCCGGCGAAGGCGCGAACCCGGTTCGCCGGACTTCCGCAGGTAGCAACGATCTGGGGCGCAGTTCACGAACCAGTTCGCTGAGCGTTCGCGGACCGGGCGGGGCCGCAGGCGGGTTCGCCGAACCAGTTCCCGAACGATGCCCCACCCGCTTTGCCGGGCAGTTGCCCGAACCTCTTCGGCCGACACGGTTCGCGGATCTGGCGCTCGCCTCCCCCGAGACGAGACACCGCGAACCGCGAGCCGCGAACGCGAACCACTGACCGGTTCGGCGAACCACCCACGACTTTCTCCTGCCGACCGGTGTCGGCCCCAACCGTGCCCCGAGGGTGCGGGTGTGGGGCCGGCCACGGCCGCCAGGCGGCCACCGTGCGCCCGGCCCGCTTTTGCAGGGCCTGGCCGGGCGCACGTCCCTTTTCACCGACCGCGCGGCGGCCCGCTTTTGCAGGGCCCGGCCGCCGCGCGGCCTCTCGCTCGCAAGGAGCTGACTCAGCATGGCATTTCCCCGCATCTCCATCGCCCCCGGCAGTCGCCCCGACTCCCGCCACGAGACGACCTACCAGGCGTCCCGCGGCGGCCACTACAAGACCGAGCCCAAGCCGGTCCCCGCCACGCCCAAGTCGCAGAAGCGGGAGGCACGCTGATGGCGTTCTTCGGCCTCGTCGGCAACGACCGGCAGCTGGCGTCGACGACCTACGGCGACCGTGAGTCGGCCTCCGACAAGGCCGCCCGCAAGCGGCTGGAGGGCCACCGCCGCAACGCGCGGGCCGCGGACCGGCAGGGCCAGGCATGGGAGAACGCCGAGCGCGCCCGGCAGGACCTCAGGGGTCGGTGGGGCCGATGAGCGCGAAGACCGCGAAGGCCTCGCCCAAGACGCTGCGGGTCCGTGAGGAGCAGCGAACGCTCGCCGCGGTATCAACGGTCCTGCCCACCAGCAGCGGCGCCGCCTCCTGCACCACCAAACGCGACGTGTTCGACGTCGCCGACAGTGGTCGCGCGCCCCTCGAGATCCGCATCGAGGCGGCGACCACCTGCGCGAGCTGCCCGCTGCGCCAGGGCTGCGGGTTCCGCGTCGCGATGCCCCGCACCGACTCCCGCGCCCGTGCCCGCAACCGCGCACGCAACCGCAATCGCACCACCTGACCCGCCACCCAACGTTGCAGGCCCGCACCGACCCTGGTGCGGGCCTGCGCCTGTCCCAGACGGAGTGCTCGTGTTGGCCTGCCTGCTGCTCATCCGCCGTCCCCGCCGCCTGCGTCACCTGCGCCGCCTCGCCGCCACCGATCAGCCGGCGACCCGCACCCTGCTGCCCGGCCACCCCGCCCCGCCCCGCCCGGCCGCCGTGCCGCCGCAGCTGCCGCCCACCTTCGAGCCGGCCGAGCCGGTCCTCACCTCCCCGGCCGCGCCGGACGAGAACGAACGCTCCACTGCGATCCGTCTGCAGACGGCGGTCGACGGCCGCGCCCACACCGTCCCGGAGGCGCGCCGTGCCTGACGCCCCGCCCTCATTCACCAAGACCAGCTGGCCCCTGGGCGCGACCGACGGCGGCTGCTGCGCGCTCTGCCCGATCCGCCAAGGCTGCGCGCTCGCCGGCGACACCTATGTCGTGTGCCCCATCACCGGCACCGTCCCGCCCACCGCTCCACCGCCGCGTATCCCCGCCCAGCCCACCGTCGGCGCCGACGACGCCGACGCCGAGGATCCGTCCGAGCAGCGGCGGTTCGACGTCACCGAGGTCGCCTCCCGCGGCGTGGAGGCCGCGATCTCCGGGGCGTTCGGGTTCGGCTGGACGGATGTGGCCACCGCCCTCATCGAGCGCAGCGCCGTGTGGGACTCCGAGGGCAACAAAGTCGACTGGGGTCGTCTGCAGATCAAAAGGAATCTGCTGTGCATCGCAGTTGCCACGGCCGCGCCCCTGGGCGATCACACCGCGACCGTGTGGGTCGCCGACGCGGTGCGCACCTACAGCCTCGGCGCCGTCTTCGTCCCCGCCGGAATGACGCTGGCCTTCGTCGGGCCGCTATTCGTCGGCAAGCACGCATCCGGCGCTTTCGGCTTCCTGTGCAAGGCCTTGTGGGGCGTGGCCGCTGCCACTGCCCGCGCCGCCTGGAGCCTGATCACCTCACGTCTGGGCTGGGTCATCACCCGCCCCGCCATCTGGGCCGCCATCTGCGGCCTGACCGTCGCCACCTGGCGTTTCGTCGTCTACCGCCTGACAGGAGCCCTCTGACCATGAACATCTTCGACAACCCCGGTGCCAACGCCGGGTTCGGCACCCTGGCCTTCGCCGCGATCGGCACCGTCGTCATCGTCGCCGGCTTCAAGTTCAAGTGGCTGCGCGAGAAGTGGACCGTGATCCTGGTCGGGGTGTTCGTGCTGCTCGTCACGGTCAACTCCGCCGGAATCATCGGTGAGATCGCCGGAGCCCTGCGCCACGGTCTGAACGCGGGCGGCGAAGCCGCCGTACAGGGCGTGGCCGGCGCCAAGACCACACCGCACCCTCCGCGCACCACCATCACCCCCGTCTCGGCGGGCGGCGCAGTCGTGGGGCTGTGCGGCATCGCCTGGTACGCCGTGAAGCTCTTCGCCGCCAAGGGCAAGGCCAAGGACCGCAAGGAAATGATCATCGGTGCCGGTGTCGGCATCTGCTACGGCACCGGCCTGGGGTTCACCGGGTTCTTCGTCGCCGGCGCGGTCCTGGCCGCCAACAACGTCGGCCTGTGGCTCTTCGGCGGCTGATTCGGGCCGGGACGGTCCCCCACACCTCGCTGAGGTGTGGCGGGCCGCCCCAGCCCGGACCACCCGCCCACCACGGAGGACACAAGTGAGCACCACCCACCACCCCACCCCCCGGGGCGAGGTCGCCCCCTACGAGGGTGAATACGTCTGGGCCGAATTCGTCGACGACGAGGAGCCCGGCCCCCGCCCCAACGAGGACCAGGAGCAGCCCGCCGGTACACACGACCGTCGCAGGCCCGCCCACACCGCTGTGCGGGCCGCGGCCATCGTCCTGCGCGCCATCGCCGGTCACACCCTGCCCGGCCTGCGCCACGCGCGGGCCGCCGTCGCCCACTGGACGACGCTCGGCTACATGTCGGGCGAGGAGATCCGGCGCCGCCTGGTCAAGCGCCACCTCGACACCTACGTCGAGCAGCGCGAGGACATCACCGCCGACATCAACCGCCTGGGCAAGAAGGCCCAGAAGCTCACCCGGGACGCCGTCGACTACGGCCTGACCGCCGAAGAAGGCCGCCGCCTGAAGGACGTCGCCACCGAGCTGAAGCTGCGCCGCACCGCTGGCAAGGCGCTCACACGCATCCCGTTCGATGTCGCAGGCGCCCAGCCCACTGGCGACCAGATCCGCCAGTTCCGCACCGTGCGGGCCCTGGGGCGGTTCGTAGGCGTCATCGTGCCCGCCGGGGCCGCCGCCCTCGGCGTCGTCCTCGCAGCACCGCTGGCCGGCCTGGTGGCGGTGCCGGTGCTGGCCGGTGCGGCCTGGTGGCTGGGGCGTCACCCGCTGGCGCTGACGCAGCGGGCCCTGCCCGCCGAGCTGGTCGGCCCCCGGGAGCTGGAACCGCTGCCCGGGGTCACCGAGGACGCCACCGTCGCCGAGGAAACCCCAGCCGGGCTGTTCCCCGGCGACGACGGGAAGCCCTTCCCGATCCGCGCCGCGACCACCCCCGAGATGGCCACCGAGTGCGTTCGCCGGGCCCTGTGCATCGAGGGCATGCCGCTCGCCCACGTCGGCGAGGCCGTGTCCTACCCATGGGGTTGGGAGACGGTGGTCCGGGTGTCCGAGGGCACCCCGGCTGCCATCGCCGACAAGCTCGGCGCCCTGGAGACCCGGTTCGACGTCGGCGACGGCGACGTGATCCTCGAGCCCAACCGCAAGCGCACCGCCGAGGCCCTGCTGCGGGTGGTCACCGGTGACCTGTTCGGCGAGATGAAGCCCCCGCCCTACCGGGCCCCGCACTCGGTGGACATCAACGCCGCCGGGGTCTTCGGGATGAGCGCGGACGGAAGTGACCTCTCCTTCTCCCTCGCCGAGCTGATGGGCGAGGTGATCGCCCGCTCCGGCGGCGGCAAATCCACCATCATGCGGGACCTGCTCGACTGGACCACCGCCGCCCACAACGCGGTCACCGTCTTCCTGGACCCGTCCGGCGACGGACCGGGCCAGTTCACCGACGCGATCAAGCTGCCCATCACACACCCGATCCACATCGAGTTCGCCCTGCTGTCGCTCTACCGCCTGGCCACCGGCCGCGCCCGCATCCGCCGCAAGCTCGGCATGGGCGACAACTGGCAGTGCACCCGGGAGCACCCGGCGGTCATCGCGTTCATCGAGGAGTTCCCCAAACTCACCAAGCGCAGCAAGCAGATCATCGCCGAGCTGATGCTCGTCGGCCGAAAGGAAGGCATCTGGATCATCTTCGCCGCACAGGGGGCGACCAAGGAGTTGCTCGGCAGCAACATCGCCGAACACCCGGCGTTGAAGATTCTCGGCGCCTGCAGGGCAGTGGACACCGTCGGTGCCCTGGGAGGCGGCGCAGCCGACTTCGGGTACCTGCCACACCGGCTGCGCCCGAAGTCAGGCAGCGAACTCAACCACTGCGCCCAGACGTACATCGTCGGGGCCCCGGGCCTGTCCGAGGACCCCATGCTCCACAAGTGGCATTTCATTCCTGACGACGAGGGAGGCCGGCGTGCGGCCGAGCGGCTGGCCGCCGGTCTGGTCGACGTCGACCAGGCCTCGATCGATGCCGCGCTCAGCTCGCCGAACCCGCCGGGCCTGAAGTTCGCCGACGAGGACGAGTACCTCCACTACGTGCCGTGGCCCAAGCTGCTGAAGATGGTCGCCGAGGACGACGACGAGCCCGAGGCCCGCGGCCCGGCGGATCTGCCGCTGATCCTGCGGGCGTTCCGGGAGGCATTCGAGGCCGCTGAAAATCCTGACTTCCTGCTCACCGATCAGGTCCTGGACCACCTCGCACACTTCGGCCCCGAGTGGCGTCAGTGGGATGGCAGGGAGCCCGCGGACCGCCGCCGTGAGGGAGCCAAGAAGATCGCCCGAGAGCTGAAGAAGGCCGGCATCAGCACCCTCAAGACGGTCCGACGAACCGACCTCGACAAGGACACCCCGCCCTCCGGCTACCTCCTCACGGACGTCGAAGAAGCCCTCGACGCCTACCGGAACTGACACGCAACGTCACCACACCCGGCGCCCGCCGATCCGTCGCCGATCCGTCCGCGACCCGTCGCCGATCCGTCCGGGGGACGGATCGGCGACGGTCGACGGCAGATCAAGAGGACCAATCACCACCTGCGGAAACGGATCAGACAGATCAGATCCACACACCCCCGAAACGGGCCGTCAGAGCCCCACTCAGAGCCGTTTCCCCGCCCCCAGCAAACACCAGCGCCGCTGATCCCCCCGCCAGCCCCTACTGACTACCCAACGTCACACACCACTCGCCTCTGGCCCTCCTGGCACCCGCCATGGAGGGCCGCCACATACCCGCCGGAAAGAAGCGATCCCATGCGCCGGTACCTCTACCGCTGTCCCGTCTGCCGCACCACCAGCCCCCTCTGCCGGACCCGTGCCGAGCTCAAAGCCGAGGGCGAAAGCCACCGCGAAACGCTCCACGGCGGCCACTTCCCCGACGGCGAGAAGGCCGGCGAAGTCGACCGCCGCGGCCGCTGGTACACCGACCTCGGCCCGCTCGCCACCCTCCAGACCCGCCTCGCCGACGCCTACGCCGACCTCCGCGACCCCGACGGAATGGGCCACCGCCTGTGGGCCGGCGCTCTGGCCTGGCTCACCCTCGCCACCGCCGGTCTGACGGCTCTGTGGGCCACCACCGCGGCCCTCCAGCCCTAACTCGAAAGGAGTCGATTGTGTTCGTATCTCGTCAGGGACTCGCCCAGACCACATACCCGGAGCACACCAATGCGTCCGTGATTCTGCCGGACGAGGCGCAGCCGGTGAGGATGGCCGGCTGGACAGTGACCACCTGGTATCGCGACGCCAACCTCGGCGGTCGCCCGTTGTACCGCAGGACGATCGCCCAGGCGTTCACCGACGCCGCCGGCGAAGTGCGGCACCGCGAATGGTGATGCCGTGCCGGACCGCCCTGCTGCTGGCGGTCTCTTTACCGGTCACGGTCGCCGCGGCCGCCGCCACGCTCAAGGTCGGCCACTGGCAGCTGTACGCCGACCGGCACCGCATCGAGCTGACGCCCCGACCCCGCCGCTCCTGCTCCGACTGCCGGGGCGCGGGCGGCTGGTGGGTCGGCGGCGCGAATCCGGAGATGGAAGCGTGCGGCTGCTGGGCCCCCCGGCGCGAGCTGCGCATCCGGCTCCTGCCCGTTCCGGCCTGGCCGGACGAGCCTCCGTTCTGAACGACCCGGCCCCAGCCACACCGGCAGGGGTCGGGACCGCCGGGTGGCCGCGCATCGACAAAGGACCGGGCAACCCGAGGGCCGCTGCCCGCAGGGCGGCCGCGAGAACTCCTCCCATCCAACCGCTTCCACGGAAACCACGCCCATGACGATCTACGACCTCAGCGGCGACGTACGCGCTCTGACGGTGAAACAGCCCTATGCCGCCTGCAGTGCCGCCGGAGCCAAAACGATCGAGAACCGCAGCCGTCCCGTCCGGTGCTGGTCCGCTCCGGTGCTCATCCACGTCGGCCTGCGCCTCGACCGCGCGGCCCTGCGGGAGTCGCTCGTCGCCGCCGCCGTCCGCGGCATGGACCTGGAAACCGGCGCGGTGATCGCCGTCGCCCGCCTCGCCGGATCCCACCCCGACGACGGCCCCTGCACGCCCTGGGCCATGGCCGACCACCACCACTGGCTCCTCAACGACATCCAGCCCCTGCCACTGCCCGTGCCCTGCACCGGCGCCCTCGGCCTGTGGCGCCCACCGCCCCACGTTCTCAACCACGTCCGCACCCAGCTCACACCACTGAACGAGGCCCCATGACCGTCTTCCGCAGCTGCCCGGCCTGCCAGTCCCCCGACACCGAGGACTACGGCCAGCCCATCCCCCATACCGACGACAGCGCCGACTGCGCCCGCTGCCGCACCTGCGGCCACTCCTGGTCCCTGGACCCGGGCGCCAACGGCTCGTGCACCGACTGCGGCGGCAGCGGCCGCCTCGGCAACCAAGGCCTGTACGACCCGCGCTGCCCGTGCCACGAGGACACGCCCCAGCTGACGGCGTTATCACCTGCTGCCCGCGCCGACGCCAACCTCACAGCCCAAGTCACCACCCTGGAAAGCCAGCTCGGCCGCTGCGACAGCAAAGCCTCCCTGCTCCTGGCTCTCACCGGCGCGCTGCTCGCAGGCCTCGCCAGCATCACCCCCGACATCCACCCGCCCACGGGCGCCATCCTCATCGGTGTGCCGGGCATTGCCGCTGTACTGGCCGCGACCCTCCTGCTCCTCCTGGCGGTCCGGCCCTATACCCGCGGCGACGACCGCGCTTCCTGGCCCCACTGGGCACGCCTGACCCCTGACCAGATCTGCACCCAGCTCGCCGAAGACCGCCGTGCCCAGCAGATCGGCGTCCTGTCCCAACTCGCCGCCGCCAAGTACCGCCGCATCCGCCTCGCCGTCGACTTCATCATCAGTGGCCTCACCCTCCTGACGCTCGCAGCGATCACCGGCGCCGTCGGCGCGTGACGCCACCCACACGAAGGCTCCTGCGTGCCGCAGCAATGCGGCACGCAGGAGCCCTCTTTGCGTTCTGGGGCCGGCCCGCAAGGCCCGCACGCGATGCCCTGGCCGTTACGGACCGCGTCTGACGCTGCCATCCAGCGCCTTGCCGTCCCTCTGCTCGCCGCTCCCACGGGTTAAGACCGATGCCGTCCGGCGCGAGGCCGCCGTCGTAGCTGGTCGGGGCAAGAGAGGTTAGTTCCAGCGCAGGCTGAAGCAGGTTTGCGTCATTGGCGCCCGGCACGCTAGGACCTGTCCGGGCGATCACGTGCGGAGCCAGATGACGATGGCTGCGACGGTGACGGTGCCGAGAAAGACGTAGCCCCGCTTGTCGTAGCGGGTGGCGACTGCTCGTGCCTGCTTGAGTCGGTTGATCGTTCGCTCGACGGTGTTGCGTTTCTTGTACCGCTCTTCGTCGAAGCCTGGGGGCCGTCCGCCTCGTGAGCCCTTGCGTAGGCGGGCAGCCTGGCTGTCTGTCTTCTCCGGAATGGTGTGCCGGATGCCTCGATGTCGCAGGTAATGGCGGCAGGGCCCGTTGCTGTACGCCTTGTCGGCCGCGACACTCTGCGGCCTCTTGCGCGGCCTGCCGCGCCCGCGTCCTGGGACGCGAATCTTCTCCGGCACCGGTGCGAACTGAGTGCAGTCCGCCCGCTGCCCCGGCGTGACGACTACGGACAGCGGACGGCAGCGTCCGTCCACGCTCAGATGGACTTTCGTGGTGAAGCCACCGCGCGAGCGGCCCAGGCCCTCACCCGATGCGCCACCTCCACCAGGCGGCCGTGCAGGTTCTGCCACGGCGTTTCGTCCTGGTGTTCTGCCGTTGTGGCCCCCTTTTGATGCGGGGCTGGTGGTGGGTCGGTGCGGGCGCCGGCAGCGTGGTGGTGCGCGCGCACGGTCGTGGAGTCCACGGAGATGTCCCAGTCGATCTCACCCGCCGCATCGGCTGCGGCCTGGACCTGCTGCAGCACGCGCTCCCATGTCCCGTCAGCCGACCACAGCCGGTGCCGTTCGTAGACCGTTTTCCACGGTCCGAAGCGTTCCGGCAAGTCACGCCACTGCACCCCAGTCCGTATCCGATGCAGGATGCCGTCGATCACCTGGCGGTGGTCCCGCCACCGGCCGCACCGGCCGTTGCTCACGGGCAGGAACGGCCGCAGTCGGTCCCACGCCTCGTCCGTCAAGTCCCCGCGAACGGTCATGCTCCGGAAAACGAGTTCTGCCGTCTGATCAGCACGGCCTACGCTTCCGTGATCGATGACACCGCATATCCAACGTAACGCGGGTATTGATGTGGACGTGAACAGCGGCAGTGGCCTTGCATCGTGGGAACGGTTGCCTGGCTACGTCTTCCGGCCGTATCGCGGCCACGACGACCATGGCGCGATGGCCGCTGTGCGGCTGGGCTGTGCCCAGCGGGATCGGACCGACGCCCGCTCGGTTGTGGAAGGAATCCCGACGGCAGCCGAGATCGCCGAATCCTGCGCCAAGCTGGACGACCCATCCGAGAACCAGGTCCTGGTGGAGCACGACGGTGGCGTCGTCGGCTACTCGACGATCAGGTGGTGGCAGGAGCGGGACGGGACATGGCTGTACCTGCACCGCGGCTACCTGCTGCCCGAGCACCGCGGCCAGGGCATCGGCTCGGCCATGCTCAACTGGGCAGAAAGCCGTATCCGCCAGCTCGTGCAGCAGCATGGAACCGCGCAGACGGCCGTGATCGGCGCGAACGCCATGGCCTCCGAACAGGAGGCAACGGCGCTGCTGCTCGAAACGGGATACCGGCGTGTCTTCAGCCTGGTAGAGCTGGAGCTGTCCGATCTGCGACAGCTCTCCGACGGCAAGCCGTTGCCAGCCCGCATCCGAGTCGGTGCGGTCGATCCGAGCAGCTACCGCGCGGCCTGGAAGACGGTCGTTGATTCGTATGCGGATGCCGCCTTCACCCAGAGGTGGACGTTCGAGAGCTTCCTCGCTACTGCCGACCCGACCTGCTGGCGGGCTGCTTGGGATGGGGAGAGTATGGCCGGGGTCGCCTTGTGCTCCATCCGTCGGCACGACCCCGCTGTGGGCGAAGTCGAAGAACTGAGCGTCCGGGCAGAGTCAAGGCGTCTGGGACTTGGGCGGGCCCTGCTGCTGGACGGGCTGCGATGTCTTCGCGAGCACGGTGCGGAGACCGCCCGGTTGTACACCGGGACTGCGAATCCGCACCGGTCCTACGACCTCTACGAGAGCGTAGGGTTCCGGCGCCGGAACGAGCACGTCCGCTACCGCAAGCCGATCGCTGTCTGATCCGACAGAGGCAGCTCGGCAGCACCCTGACAGTGCGGATTGCAGAAGACTGAGCCCGGATTGATCGGCCGGACAGGTCCTAGTCGATCTCGATCTCCAGCTCTTTGATCTTCCCGCTGCTGCTGACCTCGGCGGTGATTTCCGTGTGTCGGTGGACGCCCGCGTCCTGGGCGGCGCGGACGAAGTCCTCGAGCTCCTCGAACGTGATGTTCTTCCATTTTCCCGTGAGTTTCAGCGTGCGCGGCATGCCCCCATGCTCGCTGATCACTACCTGCTGCCACAGGGCTTTGTTGGGCTTTGGTCGTAGACCCGCGGCGCAGGGAGAGCAGGGCGTCGGGTGGTGTGCGGAGGCCGGGCTGCTTACACCGGGTCGTAGTCCAGGTCGATGTCGGGGCAGGTGGTGGCGAGGTCGCGGAGGGCGTTGCGTTCGGTGTGGTCGATGGTGAGGTTCCAGCGGAGTTTGGTGGCGACCCAGTCGGCGATGTAAGTGCAGCGGGCCTCGGCGGCCGGCGGCATCCACTGGGCGGGGTCCTGGTCGGCTTTGGAGCGGTTGGTCTTCGCGGTGACGGCGACGAGGCTGCGTTCGGCGTCGAGGTCGTTGGCGTAGGCCTGGCGGCGGGCGGCGGTCCACTGGGAGGCCCCGGAGTCCCAGGCTTCGGCGAGGGGGACCATATGGTCGATGTCGAGGCCTCTGGGGTCGGTGACCGTCTGCTGGTCGTAGTAGCTGAACCAGACGCCCGAGAGGATCTTGCAGCCGGGTCCGGTCTCGACCGGGACGCGGGATTCGGAGATGAGGACCTCGGATCGGGTGTTGCAGCCGTCCTTGTCCTGGTCGACCCAGTGCCGGAACTTGGTGCGCTCGTAGCCGTCGCGAACTTCGGCGGCCTGAGGGAGGGCTTCGATGCCGTCGTGGAGGCTGATGGTGGCGGCGTGCGCGGGGGTGGCTGCGGCCAGGGGCAGCAGGGCGAGGGCTGCGGCGGCGAGGGCGCGCATAGTCGTTTTGATCACGATGTGTTGATAGCGCTGGTCCGGCACCGCATGTTGAGGAATGCCCGGGGCGGTCACCTTCGGGAGTGAGTAGTCGTACCAATAGCCTCAAACCTGCGACATGCAGGGGACGGCTCGCGGGTGGCTACGGGGCACCGGGGTCGAAGCTGCCGCCGGTCAGCGGGGCGCGGCGCAGGTCGGCGTAGGCGCGGACGGTGACGCCGGGCTGGCCGGGGGTGCGCCTGGGTGCGGAGGGGCCGCTGGAGAGCCACAGCCCGCCCAGCGCGTCCACCGCCTGGGTGGCGGTTTCCTCGTCGGCGGCGGTGATGTCGACCACGACCAGGCCCGGTTCGCTGACATGTCCCTCGGAGATCTTCATGGCACGGCAGACGCCGCGGGGGCCCGGCGGAGTTCGCCGTGATCGCGAACATCACCCAGATGAGTAGGCCCGGTGCTCCGGCGAGCAGTTGCACACCGCTCGACGGCCCGGAGGTTGGGTAGACGCCAGGAACCTGACGTTCTCTCACCGTCCCGGGGGTTCGATGCCTTACACACGTCGCCTTGCTGCGCTGGCCTGTCCGCTCGTGCTGCTGTCCGCAGTCGCCTGCACGACGAAGGCACCTGGCGAGGACAGTAAGCCGTCGGCCGCGCCGAGCTCGGGAGCCTCTGACGGGAAGGGCGGCGGGCACCGGCTGGCGGACGCGATGGGCCGGCTGAAGACTGCGACGGAGTCCCGGACCGGCTACGAGCGGACCAAGTTTCACCTGTGGATCGACGCCGACCACGACGGCTGCAACACCCGATCCGAGGTTTTGATCGCTGAGGCGGTGAAGAAGCCACAGCAGGGTTCGGGCTGCCGTCTTACCGGCGGCACATGGCGCTCGGCCTACGACGGCAAAACCCTCACCAACGCCCGCCAGCTCGACATCGACCACGTAGTTCCCCTCGCCGAGGCCTGGGACTCGGGTGCCTCGAAGTGGAGTGCCGACCGCCGCGAGGCCTACTCCAACGACCTCGACGCAGCGCGCAGCCTGATCGCGGTCAGCCTTGGCTCCAACCGCAGCAAGGGCGACAAGGACCCGGCCGAGTGGATGCCGCCGGCCAAGAACGACACCTGCACCTACGCCGCTGACTGGGTCGCATCCAAGCTCCGTTGGAAGCTCACCTCGGACCGCGCTGAGAAGGCCAAGCTCAAGCAGATCGCAGACGGCTGCCCGCGGACGATGGTGGCGTACAAGCCCGCACCGTAGACCGCCGAGGTATCAGGCTGGTGGCCCGGGGAATTCTGTCCCAGGCTACCGGTCTGTTGGTGTCGGCCTGCTGGGCGATGGTCCAGCGTGTGGTGGGGTGTCAGCGTCTGCGGATGGCCGCGATGATGATGCCGGGCCTGGGGATCCTGGAGAGCCTGAGGGTGTCGGGCGCGGATGCGCCTGTCCGCAACGACCGATGAGAGTGGCGGGAAACTGTTCCTTCGGGCCAGAGCCCCGAAGGAATACTGCCCGCATGGCCGTGACACAACAACTTGCCCGGGTGAGCGAGGAATACCTCGATCGATGCCGCACCTTGGCCGCCGCCAATGCCAATGCCAATGCCGATCCGGAATGGAACCCGCCCACCAACGACTGGATCGATCTCGACTGGGCCCCGCGTTTCCTCACTGGTGCCTGCAAGCTCGCCGGGGTGGACTCGGGCACTCTCGAAGCGCTCAACCGTGCCCTGGACGGTGACCCGGACGTCGACGTTTCGGTGCTGCTCCATCCAGAAGCCGCCAGCTCCTTCGGACCTTGTCCCACGGCTCTTGCTCCCGACTCAGTAACCAACGTCGCAGCCAAGCTCGCTGAGCTGGACTGGGACAAGGTGTTGGCCGCGATCCCCGAAGACCGTTGCGAAGCCATCGCCGGCGACGGGTTCACAGGCGACTCACTGATCTACCTCACGAACCACTTCACGGCCCTGAGGGACTTCTATGTGGATGCAGCGCAGCGCGGGATGTTCGTTGTGATGTGGTGGGGCTGAGTCTTACCTGGGCTGGGCCAAGCTCGGGCTGACCGCCGGGGGCGTGGTCCTCACGCTGGCCGACTATCAGGAGACGAGGCGGCCCTCATCGGCGCTGGCAGTGGGCAGCAGCCGAGCGCGCCGGCCTCCTACCCGCCGGGCCCGTATCAGCAGCAGCCGAGCGCGCCCAGTCCGTACCCGGCGCCTCCACCCACGCAGCCGCCGGGTCGGTAACGCCTTGTCGTATCGATAGGGCTGTAACCGAACCCAGCAGCCCGCACGCCGCGGTACGCCTAAGGGGCCCGGACGATCCTTGAGTTCTAGTGGTCGTCGCAACACCCCCAGCTCAGGGGATGCGATGGACTTCGAGGTTCGGGCGGATCGGCGGCCACAGGGGCCGAAGAAGTTGAGCCGCGAGCGGGAGACATACCTTCTGCTCGTGGATCAAGGAATTCCTGATGTGGACGCCTGCCGGATCGTTGGCATCAACGACCGGACAGGCAGGCGATGGCGAAACGGCCGGCAGGCGTCCGGGAAGAACAAGGGGGCACCACCCCTCGTGGAAACGGGGCCATGGCGGTACACCGAGGACCCAGAGTCGGCGGCCACCCAGGAGCGCGAGGACGACGCTCCTTCGCGCTACCTTCGCGAGGCGGACCGGATCCACATAGCCGACCGCCTCCGGGAGAAGGCGTCAGTCCGCACGATCGCTGCCGAGCTGGGACGCAGCCCGTCCACGATCTGCCGGGAGATCCGCCGCAACCGCACGGTCCTGCCCAGCGGCCAGTGGTACTACCGACCGCATGCGGTCCATCGGCGAGCGGTCCGGCGTCGGCCTCGGCCGAAGGTCGGCAAGATCGGCCAAAACCCGGAGCTCCGTGACTTCGTCCAGCATCACCTGACCCTGCGCTGGAGCCCCGAGCAGATCTGCCACGCTCTGCGCAGACGCTTCCCCGACCGGCCGGTGATGCACGTGGTTCACGAGACGATCTATCAGGCGCTTTACGTCCAGGGCCGCGGTGAGTTGAAGCGGGAACTGACCCGCGCTCTGCGGACGGGACGCGCAGTGCGCCGGCCGCATCGCCACTCAGCACGCCGGAGAAAGCGGTTCCCCCACCCGATGGTCGTGATCAGCGAGCGGCCCGCAGAAGCCGCTGACCGAGCTGTCCCCAGGCACTGGGAGGGGGACCTCATCATCGGCAGCAACTCCCGCTCCACCATCGCCACCCTGGTCGAACGCAGCACTCGCTACCTGATGCTGGTTCACCTTCCCAACGGCCACTGGCTTTGTTCATCTCTAGGAACAGCATTTGTCGGCCGGTTTCGGAGGAAGTTGGTGATCAACTGGCTCATGAATGTCGAAGAGAAGTGATGGCGCTGTCGTGAGCGCATATTGAGGTTGCGCCTATGACCAAGAAGGGGCCACCCGCCCTTTGCTGGTGAGTAGTGTGGTGATCCCACTTCAGACCACAGTGGGGGAGACCAGATGCTTGGGGGAGCGCATGGCGTCGCATGGCTCGATCGGCCAGACCGAGAAGAAGAGCAAGAGCCAGGTCATACGTGAAAAATTGTGGGAGTCGCCTGCCTATTTCATTGTTATCGCATGGTTGCTGTTGATCTGGGCCGACATCCGCGATGAACCGAACGAGGTTGGCTGGTATGTCTACTTCGCCGGATGGGCTCCGTGGGTGCTGATGATGCTGTGGACTCTTGGAACCCGCAGGAAGCCGGACAGCCCAGCAGCCTGGGTGGGGCTGAGCGTGCTGGTGTTCTGCGGCCTGGTCAACCTGGTGTTCCACCACGAGAGCCTTCCATTCTGACCCTGCACCATGGGCCCCGTTGATCTCTTGGAACAGCGTTTGCCGACGGCTTCGGAGGCAGTTGGTGATCAACTGGCTCGTGAGGCCGTGGAGGAAAGACGGCGGCGCGCGACGAGATCGCGGTGGAGATCTTGCTGCGGGCGCTGAAGTCCTTCCGGGACAACGGGCTCGTGGGTGGGGGTTGGAACCCACGGCATGCCGGGCGTCACGGCCCTTGCTCGTTGACGACCTACTTCATAGGGCAGTGCGTGTGGGAGTTCCGCCGCGTCTATTTGCGATGGCGGCGCGATCGGCTGCGCCTGGCGGAGCATGAGGTGGCAGTGCGCGGCAGCGACGCATTACTTCAGCTGCTGCAATCGCCCAGCCGTCTCCCCGGCCCCGACGCACGCGTTGCGGGCGGCTCGCTGTCCGAGCTGATCAACAGGCGTTCTGCGGAGTCCCGGGCGGTCGTGCTGCTCGCCCACGAAGGCTACGACGATTCCCAGATCGCCGAACGGTTCAAGACCACCGCCGCCGCGGTGCGTCAGCACCGGTACCGGTTGCGGCGGGACATCAAGCGGGCGCAGACGGCCGGGCGTGTCTGGCTGCCCCGTCAGCTGCGCAGTGAGTCCGGGGAGGCGCTGTGACCCAGTCGGAGAGCACGCGCGGGCGAGCGGCGATGGCGCTGACGGCTGTGCCTCCGGGCACCGCGGCCCTGGCGGGCGCCCCATGGCAGGTGGTGGTCGGGATCAGCATGGTGAGCATGCTGATGGGGTTGCTGGGGGCGGTCTTTCCGCAGAACTCCCGGGACCGGCTGTTGTGGTGGCGGGACCGGCGCCGCTACCAGGAGAAGGCCCGCCAGCTCCGGGGCCGCGCAGCCCCGGAGCCCGAAAGTCAGGGACCGTAGAGCGACCCGCCACACAGTGACGCGCGCTCGAGGGGCTGGACGATCCGTCCGGCCCCTTCGCCGTGTACGGGCGGGACCGTCCGTGTCGCTCATCGGGGGTTGCACGGCTCGTCCCACGTCGGTGCAGGGCCGCCATCCGCCGGCCCGTAGCAAGACCCAGGACCTCATTCAAGCCTTCACGAAAGTCGGCTCGATAGCAGCTCCCGGAAGGGCATTCAAGCAAAATCGCAGGTCAAAGGACGTGAATACGCGCGGCGAGCCGTACATGCTGACGGCCCATTCAGCAGCGATCGTCAATTCGCGAGAGCTCGAATACGCCGCAGATCGATGGCAGTGTCCTCTCGGTCGGGGGCGCCACCGGGCACGGAAAAGGCGGCTTGCAGGGCCTGCGCGGACTCGAACTGCTGGAGTGTCGTCATCGGCTGGCTCCCTCGGGCCACAGAACCCGCACCGGGACCCCGGTCCGCTCGGCGTAGGCGACGACGTCGGCTGTACCGCCGTGTCCCCATGCCGGTTTGCCGTCCCAGACGGCGACCAGCTCGTCAGCGAGGCCGACGAGGATTTCCGACCCGGTCATGTGGGCGTCGGGGTCGGACGCGGTCATGCCGGTCTCGTGCACGTCGCTGGCCTGGGACATCAGCGCGTTGTACGTGGCGTGGTGCCACTGCGGCAGCCCCTCGCGGTACTCCGCGGCCGGCACCACGACCTCGAGGCGGCCGCCGTGCTTCAAGACGGCTTCGGCGAACCAGGAGTCGGGGCCGTCCGCGATGCACGAGACGGCGACCAGTTCGGCCCGTTCGTAGTGGCTCGCGGCCTCATCGAGCATGGCCCGCACACGTTCCTCAACGTCCGTGCCGAGCCCGCGATGGCCGGTGATCCCCACCCGCATGCCTGTCCTCCTACAGGTAGACGCCGTGTAGGCGCTCGTCGAAATCCCGCACCACCTTGGGTGGCGTGGTGGTGGTGAGGGTACGGCGCACCGAGCGCGCCCGTTCCACGATCCGCCCCGACCGGTACCGGACCCCGGCCTCAAGTGCCTGACCGGCGAGCGCGAACGCTGCCTCAACCCGTCCGCCGGCGAGATGCCCGGCTGAGATATCGAGCACCAGCAGCGCGCGCTGTTTCGCGTGAGCGGTCGCCAGCGCTTCGATGTCTTCGCTCAGCACCCAGGCGGCGAGCCCCAGGAATGCCCCGCACGTGACCCGGCAGGCGGCCACCTTCTCCGGCGTGAACGAGAACACCCACGGCCACGGCGGCGCCTGCGTGGCGAACGTCAGCGCCTTTGCCGCTGCCCGGGATGCTGTCAGCGCCTGGTCGGCGCCGCGCTGGTTGCCGGCTGCCGCGTACCCGAGTGCTTCGACACTGGAGAGCCAGGCGTCGGCGACGGGCGGGCACTGGTCGCCGAGTACCCGGCGCGCGCGCCGGGCCTGGTTCAGTGCCTCCACGCCGTTTCCGGCGTGCGCCTCGAACTGGGCGAGGGTGCCGGTCTGGTAGGCGGTCAGCAGCGGGTCGCCTGCGGACCGGGCGGCCTTGACCGCTGAGCCGTACCAGGTGCGGGCGCTGCCGTTGCCGCCCGTGTCCCATGCCAGCCAGCCGGCGAGGCTGGCGGCCTCGCTGCCGACGGCGGCGAGCCTGTTCCGGTCCCCGACGCCCGTGGCGGTCTTCGCGATGCTCTGGATCAGCCCCAGGTGGGAGCGCACTGCCTCGGCGAGGTCCCGGGACGGGGTCGATCCGTCGAGGCGCCTGTAGGCCGTGGTGGATAGCCGCAGCGCGGCGGCCTGTCCGCCGGTCGCATCGGCGCTGTCGGGTAGCGAGGCCAGTACCGGGGTCGCCGCCGTAGCGGCCACCCCGCCGAGGAACTTTCGTCGGTCCACATCGTCGCCGTTCAACTGACCCTGTGGGTGACTGTCCGAGAGTCCCACCAATGCCGACGGAATCCCCAGATGTGCGGACGCCGCTGCCAGGATGTCCGTGCTGTATGAGGCAGTGCCGCGCTTCTCCAGCCTGGAGACGGCGGACTGAGACATGCCGAGCGCCTGACCGAGCTGCGTCTGCGACATGCGCTGAGCCTGCCGAGCCAGTTCGATCACCCGGCCGTAGTTCCCGGCCCGCGACGCATCCCGGATCGACGCCGTCTGCCAGTTCACGGCACACCCCCACGCTATGAGCCCAACCGGCCCCGAGTTCCTACGCGTACCCGCGCAGCGGGTAATCGCATGCGGGTACCGCATGCGTGATGGTCCCACAGCGCTCAGTGATCGTTGACTGGTTGCCAGGACAGCAACAGCCCGGCCTCCCGGGCACGTTCTGGACTCGGCGGCCGTCCCTTGCCCCCGTGAGGGATGGCCGCCTCCCCCAGCCGCGAGCGTGAACCCGCGATGACGACGATGACCGCAAGCGGATACGCCCCTCCAACCGTCCACGACGCTGAGGCCGCGATGACCACACCCACCACTGCACGCTCCCGGCCGCGGGGACACCCCGGATACTCCACGACCTTCGCCCGACTGCCGAACACGGTCCCCGAGGCACGAAACCTGGCGCGCGTCGCGCTCGCGACCTGGGGCCTGGGGCCTGGGCAGATCCAGACCAGCGCGTTACTGCTGTCGGAACTCGCGACCAACGCGGTTGTCCACGCGAGGGGTCCGTCGATACGGATCATCATCGACCGGCCCGAGGCCCGCCTCGTCTACCTCGCGGTCGTCGACCGTGCCCCCCGGCTCCTTCCCGTTATGCGCGTTCGGGGCCTGAATGCAGAGTCCGGCCGCGGCCTGCTCATGGTCGACGCGGCCGCCGACCGCTGGGGATACGAACTTCTCGGCCCGAAGTCCCGACCGTGGGGCAAGAAGGTGTGGGCGGAGGTATCGGCGGCATGAGCAGCGACGACACGAAGCCCCAGGTGGGCGACCTTGTTCGGGACCGGCTGCGCTCCCTTGAGGCCGTCGTCACCGACATCCGAGGCGGCGTCCCGATCCTGCGGCCCCGGTACGGCATCGGTGAGGTGCCAACGTGGCCGTGCCCGGAAGGGATCGAGATCATCGCCCGGCGCGGTACGTGGGCGCGGCCGTGAGCGGCGCGCCCGCCCTGCGGCTGCAGCTCGCGAGGGCCTGGCGGGCGCTCTGCTGGCCCTCGGTGTCCTCGGCGTGGCCCCGCCGATGGCGATCGCCACCCCGCGCATGCTGGATGCTATGGCCCGATCGGACACCGCGCCCGAGGAGCCTGAGGCTGTCGACGCCGATCGTGCCCCGGCAGGCGTTGGCCTCACGGTCATGTCCGTTGTGACGGCTCAGGCGCTGGTGCAACGGCGCTGATTCGTGAGGGCTCATCGCCGGGCACTTCCTCGGTCACCTGGCCACGGCGAAGATGCTGATGAAGAAGGGGGCCAGGTAGAGCAGCAGAAGGGCACCCGCTATGGCTGCCACGATCAGGACAGCCTTCATCGCTTTCTTCATGGTCCGGTGGTCGCGGGCGGGTCGCACAGGGACTTGGGAACAACCCTCGTGATCAGTCACAGAGTCATCCTGCTGATCGCGGCGGGGGCTGGCCATCCGTGGAAGTACTCACGTGCGACGGTCGTCTCCGACCCCCGCCGGGCCAGGCAGGTATCGACATGGCCATCTACCGGCCGACGTCACAACGGCGCGCCGCTCCATCGCCGATCATGCCGAGCGCCGCCTTGGCCCCTGGGCCCCAGGCCGCCGCGAGCTGATCCGGCCTGATCGACAAGACACCCCTAGCATCGGCGTCCATGGGGACGTACATCGACGGATTGATCGAGACACGTAGGGCAGGCGGGGCGTGGGAGATAGCGGTCGATCTGCTCGACTTCGGCCTCTGGAAGGCCCGGGACGCCCGCGAGTGCCTGTTCGGCTACGGCGGGAGCCTCGGGGTGGAGCGGCCACTGTTCGACCAGCGGGGGTGGCCAGAGGACGCCTGCGACGAAGTACCGAAGGAAAATGACGAACTGAACCACAGCCACTCGTACGCGACGTGGGCCGAGATCGCGGCGGTTGACTGGGACGTGCCGCTCTGCGACGGCCCCGACGGGAACCGTCTGGGCGAGTGGCGACCGGGGCCGGACGGCGAACTCGTCCTGGACGACGTGGTCTGGGCGCCGATCAAGGTGCTCGACGCGGCGGAGGAGCTCTTCGGCGAGGAGCTGTTCCCGCCCGAATGGCCGCCGGGCGGCGAGGTCCATCTGAACGGCTCCGTGTACCGTCCGGTGGTCCTCACCGCCGGGATGTTCGTGCCACCGAACGGCCGTTGGGCCCCGGTGTGGGCGTCGATGAGCACGCTGGCGGCCGAGTGCGGGAACGAGAACGTCCGCCTGGTGGTCTGGTTCGGCTGAGCCGGATCGACCCGGATTCCCGGCCGGAGTCGGACCCCCGACCTGGGCTGAAGTTCTCCGGCATCGGCAAGCCGTCGTGTGGCGGCCTTGTCGTGGGTAGCCGACGTCCTCGGCGGTGGCCAGGGCCATGCTGCGAGCTGTCGCTTGACGCCTCGGCCGGGTGCCCGCGAGGTCCGGGCCTGTCACGAGCCAGGCCCTCGGGTGCCTCGCCGCGGGGGATGGGCACGCAAAACACCGCACGTTGAGGAATGCCAAGGGCGGTCACCTTCAGCAGTGAGTAGTCGTACCAGTACCGCCAAACCCGCGACATGCAGGGGGACGGCTCGCTGGTGGCTATGAGGCGCCGGGGCCGAAGCTGCCGCCGGTCAGCGGGGCGCGGCGCAGGTCGGCGTAGGCGCGGACGGTGACGCCGGGCTGTCCGGGGGTGTGCCAGGGGGCGGAGGGGCCGCTGGAGAGCCATAGTCCGCTCAGCGCGGCCACTGCCTGGGTGGCGGTTTCTTCGTCGGCGGCGGTGATGTCGACCACGAGCAGGCCCGGTTCGCTGACATGTCCTTCGGAGATCTTCATGACCGGGCAGACGCCGCGGGGGCTCGCCAGAGTTCGCTGTGGCCGCGAACGTCACCCGGTTGTGTAAGGCCGGCTTTTGGTCGGGCAGTTGCGCAACCCTCGACGGCCCGGGGGTTGGGTAGACACCAGGGATCTGATGTCCTCTCGCCGTCTCCGGGGGTCCGATGCTTCACGCACGTCGCTTTGCCGCGTTGGCCTGTCCGCTCCTGCTGCTGTCCACGGTCGCTTGCACGCCGACGACATCAGACGAGGACAGCAAGCGGTCGGCCGCGCCGAGCTCGGGAACCTCTGATGGGAAAGGTGGTGGGCTTCGGCTGGCGGATGCGGTGGGCCGGCTGAAGACCGCGGCGGAGTCCCGGACCGGCTACGAGCGGACGAAGTTCCACCTGTGGATCGACGCCGACCACGACGGCTGCGACACCCGCAAGGAGGTCCTCCTGGCGGAGGCGGTGAAGAAGCCGCAGCAGGGTTCGGGCTGCCGTCTGACCGGCGGCACCTGGCGTTCGGCCTACGACGGGAAAACCCTTACCAATGCGCGCCAGCTCGACATCGACCACGTCGTTCCCCTTGCCGAGGCCTGGGACTCGGGTGCCTCGAAGTGGAGTGCCGACCGTCGTGAGGCCTACGCCAACGACCTTGACGCAGCGCGCAGCCTGATCGCGGTCAGCCTCGGCTCCAACCGCTCCAAGGGCGACAAGGACCCGGCCGAGTGGATGCCGCCGGCCAAGAACGACACCTGCACCTATGCCGCTGACTGGGTCGCATCCAAGCTCCGCTGGAAGCTCACCTCGGACCGCGCCGAGAAGACCAAGCTCAAGGAGATCGCAGACGGCTGCCCGCGGACGATGGTGGCGTACAAGCCCGCACCATAGACCGTTGAGCTGGCACCAGAGCGGCAAGAGCTGCAAGGCCGTGCGGCTATCGGCGGCGACCTCTGAGGTAGGCGGCGTTGGTGGCGGCGCGGGCGGAGGCGTGGTGACTCCTGCGGAAGATCTCCTCCGGGATCTGCGTGACCTCCTCCAGGGCCTGCCGTATCGCGGCGTCCGTCGGCGCCTGCTCGCCGGTGGTCGTCTCGCTGGCCGGCCCCGCTCGGCGCGGTCTGCGGAGAGCTTCCAGCGGAGCTTGGATGCGACCCAGTCAGCGGCATAGGTGCAGGATGCCAGCGAGGTGGAGCGCGGCCAGGTAGGCAATGGCGAGCTTGTCCGTCCGCAAGGCCAGCTGGTTGATGCATCGCTCGACCGCGTTGCGCTGCTTGTACGCCTCGTTCACCGCCGCGGGCCGAGTCCGGGACCACGGCTCACCCGTGTGCCCGCGTCCACCACCTCCGCGTACGCAACTGTCAACGGCGGAGCGGTCGCCCTCGGTCACCCGCTGGGGCCGCCGACGGTCGGTTTCGGGCTCCAGACCGTATGGGAAGGCGACAGCCAGGCGAACGTCACGATCATCGAAGGTCTGAGGAATCCCAGCGTGCTACTCGATGATCCACCACAGGCCATCGAGCCGTGTTACGGTTTCGCAGTTGCAGTTGTGGTACCCATGAACGTATGTGCGCCTGACGGGAATGTTTCTCCTTCAGGCGCATTATTTGTTTTCCGGCATCTCCGGATGGGGCCTCTGCCCACAGAAGGAGAAGGTCATGGCACAGGGAACCGTGAAGTGGTTCAACGCCGAAAAGGGTTTCGGCTTCATCGAGCAGGACGGCGGTGGCCCCGACGTCTTCGCCCACTACTCGAACATTGCGACCCAGGGCTTCCGTGAGCTCCAGGAGGGCCAGAAGGTCTCGTTCGACGTCACGCAGGGCCAGAAGGGCCCGCAGGCGGAGAACATCGTCCCCGCCTGATCGCCGGACGCGTATCCGCTCACCGGGGTCCGCACCGTCATGGTGCGGACCCCGGTTTGTGCTGTTTTAAGGAAGGCAGACAACTGCATGTCCCGCAGGCCCAAGAAGTCGAACCGGCGTGCCTCGTCACCCCCGCCGCCCGCGTCGCCGCCGAGGGAATTCCGGCTGCCGGAAGGCACGACACCCGCACTTCCCGCTGTCGAGGAATTTGCTGGTCTGGATATGCCTCCGGGGCTGCTGAAGACCCTCGCCGCCCAGGGCGTGACCACCCCTTTCCCCATCCAGGCCGCCACGCTGCCCAACTCGCTCGCCGGCCGTGACCTGCTGGGGCGCGGACGCACCGGCTCCGGCAAGACCCTCGCGTTCGGCCTGGCGCTCCTGGCCTGCACGGCTGGACTGCGCGCGGAGTCCAAGGCCCCCCTCGCCCTCGTGCTGGTGCCCACCCGGGAACTCGCCCAGCAGGTGGCAGACGCGCTGAGCCCCTACGCGACGGCGGTGAACCTCCGCCTGGCCACCGTGGTCGGCGGGCTGTCCCTCATCAAGCAGGCCGGTGTGCTCCGGCGCGGCGCCGAGGTCGTCGTGGCGACTCCCGGCAGGCTCAACGACCTCGTGGAACGCGGGGACTGCGTGCTCGACAGCGTCCGCATCACGGTGCTGGACGAAGCCGACCAGATGACCGACATGGGCTTCCTGCCGCAGATCACCAAGCTGATGCAGCAAGTACGGCCCGACGGACAGCGCATGCTTTTCTCGGCCACCTTGGACCGCAACATCGACCGTCTGGTGCAGCGGTTCCTGACCGATCCCGTGGTGCACTCCGTGGACCCGTCGGCGGGAGCGGTGACCACCATGGAGCACCACCTGTTCCATGTCCAGGACGAGACCGACAAGAAGGCCATCACCACGCGCATCGCGGCCCGCGACGGCCGGGTCATCCTCTTCCTCGATACCAAGAGGTCCGCTGACCGGCTCGCCAAGCAGCTCCTGGCCGTCGGCGTCCGTGCGGCGGCACTGCACGGAGGCCGCTCCCAGCCGCAGCGCAACCGCACCCTGGAACAGTTCAAGAACGGTCAGGTCACCGCGCTGGTGGCGACGAACGTCGCGGCCCGGGGCATCCACATCGACGACCTCGACCTCGTCGTGAACGTCGATCCCCCCACCGACCACAAGGACTACCTCCACCGGGGCGGCCGCACGGCCCGCGCCGGCGGCTCTGGCAGCGTGGTCACCCTGGTCCTGCCCGCCCAGAAACGGGACGTCACCCAGCTCGTGTCGGACGCGGGCATCCGCCCCCGGACGGCCCGCGTCAAGTCGAGCGACGCGGAACTGGCCACCATCACCGGCGCCCGCGAGCCTTCCGGCGTGGCCGTCACCATCGAGGCCCCCCAGCCGGCGACGCCGACGGCATCCCGCCCGAACCGGAAGACCGGCACCGAGCCCGGTAGGCGGTCCGGCCGCCGACGCCGAAACGGCGGCGGGGCCGGAGCGGCGACAGCTGCTGCCACCGGGACGGGGGGCCGGAGCTCGGACCGCCGGGCCGCGGCCGGGGCGGCAGCGGCTGGTGGCACTTCCGCAACCGGCGGGCGCGGCTCTGCCCGCCGGGCGGGAGCCGGCCAGGCCACGGGGAGTGCCGACGGCGCGGGCGGCCGCAGTTCCCACCGCCGGGCCGCGGCTGGTGCGGCGACCGGCAAGGTTGTCCGCGGATCCGGCCGACGGGCGGCGGCCGGCGGAGCCACGAGCGGCGCTGCCGGCACCGGCGGCCGTGGCTCCGATCGCCGAGGAGGCCGCCGCAGCTCTGCGACCTAGCCACGGTGTGCTGGGCCCGGGACAGCGGAACCGCTGTGATCGGCATTTTCCTGCTGGTCGGCCGGGTGGAAGGTGGAGATGCTGTTGATGTCCGCGGCTTCGCGTCAGGTGAGCCAGCCGCGGACGGGACGCTCATGACCTGCGGAAACTTCCTCTGGTGGGGCCTGAGGCGGCAGTAGGGGCCAGATGCTACAGAGGGTCTATAGTGGCGCTATGGCTTCGACGACGATTCAGGTTCAGCGCGAGACCCGCGACCACCTTGCTGAGCTGGCGAAGGAGCGCGGAGTGAGCATCGGCCAGCTGGTCGAGGCGCTGGCCGCGGAGCAGCCGACCGCCGCGCAGCGGGCCGAGCGGCTGGCCGCTGACCGGGAGGTTGTGCGCCGCGTGATGGGCGTGGACATCGGCGATGAGGAGTTCGAGCAGGCACCCGATGTCCTCGGCAACATCTACAAGATCGCTGCCGAGAAGGTCCGGGCCGCTCGAGGCACCGCCGCGTGATCATCCTCGACACCAGCGCCGTCAAAGCGCTCGCCGGCGGTCACAAGACGCTGAACCTGCTGGCAGGCAACATGGCGACGACCCCTGGCGAACGCCTCAGCATCCCTGCCCTGTGCCTGGTGCAGGCCGAAGCCGCTGAGGAGAACCTCTCCCGCCGCGTACTTTCCTTCTCCTCCGTCGTTGTCGACAGCCTCGACACCATGGCCGCCGTCAGCGTCGGCACCATGATCCGCGACGGATACGGCGGCCCCGACACCTGCCACGCCCTGTACTGCGCACTGCCGCGCCCTGAGTTCACGGGGATGTCGATCCTGCTGACCGGCAACGAGGACGCCTACCCGCCCGGTGTGGTCACCGTCGATATCGACTCGCCCGGAATGCTGGGCTTCCACTGACAGACCACGTCGTGCGAATCGCCCGCGGCGACACCCGACTCCTCTATCGGATGCGGCCCGACCGCATCGGCTTGTCGTCGACGTTGCGATGTCTCTAGTGCGGCATCAAGCAGGTTTTGCCTTCAGAGCGCCCTTGGCTGCGGCCAGAGCGTTGCCGTGCTGCTCCCGCTACCTCAGCCGGCCGCTCATGAGGAGGTCAAACATCGATCACGGCGCGGTATCCAAGGAGTCGAGGATGTCCTGCATCGGCGGTCGATCACGTCTGGCCGATCAGATGAAAAGTCGTACAGGTTAGCCAGCAGCCAGAGCGTAAAGCTGTACGGCAGCGCCTCCTCCGGCAGGATCGGCCCGAACCGGGCCCGCCAGGCGACGGTGCCGTGCCCCAGCACCGCGGCGCCGAGACTTTGAGCTCAACGACGCCCGAGCCCTGGACCTGGGGTGCGGGCCGGGCACCGTCGCCCTGCCGCTCGCGGAGAAGACCTGCGAGCGTCGATCCACCTCCCGGCCGGCACCGAACCCCGGCACCTTTCCCCCCGCGACGAATCCCGTGGCGCCCTCAATACGACGCGCCGTGGACCCCGCCCCTGGCTTCGGCCGGGGGCTTTCGCATGCGTGGTGCCGCCCAGACACCCACTCTCCAGTAGGCAATCGCCTCTCTCACCTTCCTCGAGGCCGCTGGGTCTCAAGACCACCGGTACTCCGCACCCGCCGTGCTCCGCAGGGGTGCAGTCTCCTCCCTGCCCGGGGGCGCGCAGCAGCAGGGGACTTGCGGGGCTAACCCTCCGCCGGTCCAACGTCGGTTACACCCATTCACCACGTGCTTCAGGCACACACAAAGACAGGGAAAGTCATGTCTGCAACAGCTTCGAACGGTGCCACCTCTCAACAGCAAGACACCGTGCCGGCCCGCACCTTCTGGTCGATGGTGATCCTCATCATGGTGCTGCTGGGGCTTCTCGGCGTGGGCGTCGTCCTCTACCTGACGTGGCGCCACCCGTCCCTGGAGGCCCCGTTCACGGTGGCCTGCGCAGCCCTCGCGATCCTCGTGTCGACCGCTCTGGCGCTGGCGCGCCGGTAGGTCGGGCGCCGTCCCGCTGGACGTCCTCGGTCCGGCGGGACGGCCCATCCGTCTCCGCCGGACGATCGTGCCTGGGCCTGAAGTGGTTTGGCACTACCGGTACGACAAGCCACCCGCCCGGGTGACTGCCGCGGAAAAGCCCCACGGCCGCTGCCGGGCCGGAGATATCAACACATCGTGATCAAGATGACTCTTCGCGCTGCCGCGGCCGCGGCCCTCGCGCTGCTGCCCCTGGCTGCCGCCACGCCTGCCCACGCCGACACTGTCAGCCTCCACGACGGCATCGAAGCCCTCCCACAGGCCGCCGAATCCCGGGATGGTTACCAGCGCACCAAGTTCAGGCACTGGGTCGACGAGGACCGCAACGGCTGTAATACCCGGTCGGAAATTCTCATTTCCGAATCGCGTATCCCCGCTGAGATCGGCCCCGGCTGCAAGATCCTGGGCGGTGAGTGGTTCAGCTACTACGACCAGCAGACCGTCACCGACCCCAGGGGCCTCGACATCGACCACATGGTGCCGCTGGCCGAGGCCTGGGACTCCGGTGCCTCCCAGTGGACGGCTGCCCGCCGCCAAGCCTATGCCAACGACCTCGACGCCGAACGCTCCCTTGTCGCCGTCACCGCCAAGACCAACCGGTCCAAGGCCGACCAGGACCCGGCCGAGTGGATGCCGCCGGCCGCCGAGGCCCGCTGCACCTACCTCGCCGACTGGGTCTCCACCAAACTCCGTTGGAACCTCACCGTCGACCACACCGAACGCGACGCCCTGCGCGACCTCGCCGCCACCTGCCCCGACATCGACCTGGACTACGACCCGGTGTAACGCGCCGTCGCCAGGAACTTCCTCGGCTGGCCTGCCCCAGGACAGGCCAGCCGAGGAAGTGGCCCCTCGGTCACCTGGCCACGGCGAAGATGCTGATGAAGAAGGGGGCCAGGTAGAGCAGCAGGAGGGCACCCGCTATGGCTGCCACGATCAGGACAGCCTTCATCGCTTTCTCCATGGCCCGGTGGTCGCGGGCGGGTCGTACAGGGACTTGGGAACAACCCTCGTGATCAGTCACAGAGTCATCCTGCTGATCGCGGCGGGGGCTGGCCATCCGTGGAAGTACTCACCTGCGACGTCGTCTCCGACCCCGCCTGGCCAGGTAGGTATCGACATGGCCATCTACCGGCGCCGGCCCGGCGGCGACGCGTCTGCAGATGCCGCCGCCGGTGCCACTCCAGTCGGCAGTGCGCAGTGTCGTCAGCCGGCGGCCATCGCTGCTCCAGCAAAACGACTGCCACAGGGATGAGGCAGCTCATTGAGCTGAGGCAGGAGCAACGCCGGATCCGAGCCAGGGTTGTCGCGGCGGTCCAGTCCGCTCTTGCCGCGCCGTAGCGGCAACGCAGACCGGACCGAGGAGGCCGAGCGGGAGCTGCTGCAGGCCCTGCAACGTCCGGGTGACCGCGGCCTGGCGGCACACGTACGCCGGTTCCGGTAAACCGGTGCGGGGAGGCGGGATGGAAGGAGCCGATCGGGCAGGAGCTCCGGCGATGCCAAGCAGACCCGCGACTGTTCTCGTTGCGGGACCACACGACAACAGGGCGCACTGATCGGTGAATGTGTCATCTCACGGTGCGGAGTAGTCGTTGGGCGAGTCTCGGTCGCCTGAGTATCGCGCCGTTCCGCGCTCGTACCAGAGCAGGCCGCCGTTGATCCATTCCTTGATGCCAGTGATGAGCCGAGCCAGGTCGTATTGATCGGCTGCCGTCAGGTTGAGCTGGCCGGCCAGGGAGGGCAGGGCAGCTTCGAGGGCGTGGAAGTCGCTGACCCGCTGGCCGATAAGTCGCAGGGCCTGTGCCATGGCCGTGTCAGTGTCGAGGCCGGATTCGGCTTGCAGGACGAGCACCAGGTTGTGGGGCTCGTTGTCGGCGGTGTCCTGATGCAGGGCGAAGACGTCGTTCTGCCAGGCCGCGATGTCTGCCGCGGCGTCGACGAGGTCTTCGTACAGGGGTGCTTCCTGCAACTGGGGAGAGGGGCTAACGCGGAGCGCTAGGGCGATCATGTGCATGTAGAAGTGCATGGCGACGCTGTTGCGCCGCAGAGGCGTGAACTCGGCCAGGGGCGGCACCCGTGCAGCGCTGCGGTTGACCGTCTCGTGATACATGCCTTCGAGCGCGGACATGAGGCAGTCGCCCACGTATCGGAACCGGATGGCGTCCATGACGGCCCGGGTGCGTCGGCACAAGTCGCTCAGTGTGGTGACAAGGGGGTGGGTGATGGTGTCCGTGGGGTGGCCGCTGCGGCGGACGACGTGCTCGCACCCATCCATCAGCTGGCCCCAGGCTGTGGGGGTGGTGCCGACCGTGTTCTGGGTGTCGATGATGAACCACCACGCGTACCACTCGGCTTGCAGCAGCAGGGTGTCGAGGTCGGCGTCCGGGAAGCTGTAGGCCGCCAGTTCGCCGAACCGGCTCCCCAGTACCCGGCGTTCGGCTGCCGGATTGGTCAGCATCCCGTTGGTCCGGAACCAGGCGCGCAGGTGCTGTTCGGCCTGTTCAGCGGCCGGGTGAACACGGGCGGGCGTCTCGGTGTAGGTCGGAATGGCGTCGACGGTGATCACGTTCGTCTCCTTGCTGCCAGAGGTTCGTGCGGTTCCGGTTCCAGTAGCTCTGAGGGGATAGCCGGCGATGCGGCCCCAGCGGCCCGCTCAGCGGCGTCGGCCGTCACCCCCGTCCGTCCGCCGGGCAGGGAGGTCATGTCACGAGGAGCGCTGTGTCATGGTGCGGGCCATCTCCTGCATGGCGGTGACTGTTTCGCGGGTGAACGGTGTGTCGGCCAGGGCGGCCAGCGCCTGGCGGTAGCGTTCCTCGATCATGGACTCGACCACGCCGGACGCCCGGGGCGATCTTGCGGAGCTGCGCTGTGAGGTGTCGGCGGCGCCCGAGGGTGAGACGCCACCCCACCAGGACCGCCTTGCTCAGGGTCATCACGGCGACGAATACCCCGGCCAGTTGCCAGAGGTTCAACGTGGTGTTCATCGCTGCAGAATGCCGCACGGTCCGTGCCGGTTGCGCGGCTTACCCCGGAGCCTGTTCGGGCGCGAGACCCCGGCGCGGGCCGGGCGACCGACATACAGCAGGGCCCACCTCGCAAGCACCGGTCCCGCGTTTGGAGAAGCTGCCACGGCAGGTCCTTAGCTGTATCTGGCCAACCTCCTGGCCAGTGGTCTTGCCGTGACGGCCTGCTGACATGATGTGACGCGCATGACGTGCGCCCGACAATCAGGCGAACGACGGAACGGGGGCCGCAGCGGAACGCCGGGGCTCACGGACGCAAGGAAGGTATGAGGGGGATGAGCTTCACGCGCACGCTGCGCGCGGTGGGCGGCGCGGTGGTGGCGGGAGCACTGCTCTTCGGCGCCGCCCCGACCGCTTCGGCAGATGAGATCAGGGACGCGCAATGGCCACTGAAGGCATTTGACGCGGAGAGCGTATGGAAGGAATCGACGGGCAAGGGTGTCACGGTCGCGGTAATCGATGATCCCGTCTACGGCAACCACCCGGACCTGAAAGGGAATGTGCTCCCGGGGAAGAGTTTCATTGATGGTGGGCGTGGTGATCAGGAGAGCGAAAATAATCACGGAACTGGGATGGCGTCACTCATCGCTGGGCATGGGCATGGTGCAGGCAGTTCCGATGGTGTGATGGGCCTAGCGCCGGATGCAAAGATCCTTCCCGTTGGGAGGCCGGATTTCGGACAGGGAGACGGAAGTACCTACGTTGATGATTGGATTAGGTACGCAGTCGATCACCATGCATCAATCATCAACATGTCTATCGAGCCTACTTCGCTCTCAGATACCGATAAAGAAGCGCTGGCCTATGCGAGCAAGAAGGACGTTCTGGTTGTAGCGGGCGCCGGGAACGATGGGGCCGAGCTAGGTCCCTTGGCTTCATCTCCCGGAGTCGTCACCGTGGGGGCTGTGGACAAGTCCGGGAAAATCTGGCCGAATTCTAATTCGGGTAGCCAGGTGATGCTTTCGGCTCCCGGCGTGTATATCACGTCTGCTTCTGCGAAGAGGTCAGACTACCCCTACCGGCGGGCCAATGGAACTTCTGACTCCACGGCCTATGTTTCAGCTGCCGCGGCACTCCTGCGTTCGAAGTTCCCCGACCTCACCGCCGGTCAGATTGCCAATCGTCTCGTCAAGACGGCTGGTCTCGCGCCGGGGAAGCAAGGCCTTAAGCTTCCTGACCCGCATTACGGATATGGCTTTATTCGGCCGTTGAAGGCGCTGACGGCCGATATTCCTGCTGGTCCCAAGAACGGCCCGCTGAAGACTCCGAAGACGGCCCCGACCGGTGGAGCAACCGGCCCCAGTGCATCGGGTGGCGACCAGGCAAGCGAGAAGAAAGACAGCGGGCTCGGTACCGGTGCCATTGTGGGCATCGCAACTGGTGTTCTCGTCGTTGTCGCGATCATCGTCATCGTCATCGTCATCGTCGTGGCCCAGAAGAAGAACGGCCGTAATGGTCCACCCCCCGGCGGTCCTGGCGGGTACGGCGGGCCTGGCGGACCCGGGTTTGCGCCGCAGCCGCCCGGCCCGTACCAGCAACAGCCAAGCGTGCCGGGTTCCTACCCGCCCGGCCCGTACCAGCAGCAGCCGAGCGCGTCGGCCTCCTACCCGCCGGGCCCCTATCAGCAGCAGCCGAGCGCGCCCGGCCCGTACCCGGCGCCTCCACCCACACAGCCGCCGGGTCGGTAACGCCTTGTCATAGCGATAGGGCTGTAACCGACCCCACCAGCCCGCACACCGCGGTGCACCTCAGGGGCCCGGACGATCGTCCGGGCCCTTCGCCTTGCCCTGGTAGGTGCGCCGTGGTGCAGAACGACCGAGCCCTGACAGACGGACGCCATCGGACCGGGCCCGGCCCCCTGGCCCAGGCCCTGCTTGAGCTGGCCGAGGCCGTCCAGGGAGAGCAAGACTTTCATCGCGGCGCAGGGGATCTGCCGCGCTGTCAGCCTCAGCCGGGAAATTCACTGGTCATGGGGTCGCATGTCTGGACGCCGGGCGTGTACGCGCGTGCACCCGCGGGGACTTGCAGAGCTCCCGCTGGAGCGGGGGACCTTCGATGCGCAGCGGTCGGCTGGAAGTGCGCGGCCGTACGCCGTGGTAGCACTGTCGGACGGACAGCAGCTGCGCGTCCCCGTCACCGCCGGCGTCCTCGCCGTCCGACCGCACACCGCGACGCGCCATCAGTGGGCCGGACGACCGTCCGGCCCACTCGCCGTGCGCGGACAGCGAGCCGAACTGGCTGGCCGTGCCGGTTGCACGGCTTGCCCCGGAGCCTGTATCGCGCGCGGGACAAGGGACTTGCGCAGCTAGGGCGGTATCGGTGTACGGCCGGCGGGCGTAGCGGCGCGGCTGGGCCGGTTCAAGTCCTCGCGAAAATACGGTTCATAGCGGCAGCGTGCGTCGCTTCAAGAGCCTTGTCCCGCAAAGTCGCTGGTCAGAAGCCGCGAATGGGAACGGCACGCGGTGCATGCTCTTGGGGCATCGCAGCAGCGTCATCAAAATTCGCGAGAAGTCGGATCGGATGCCGCTGCGGTGCAGTCTCCTCGTTGCTCGTTCCGGGGGCGCCACCGGGACGGGCAACCGGACTTGCGGGCCTAACCCCTCGCCGGGTCATCGTCCGCTCAACCCATTCACGCGTGTTGCCGCACGCATCAGAAACGAAGGATTGCCATGTCCACCACAAACGGCCAAACCCCGGACGACTCCCAGTCCCAGGGCCCGGCCGAACCGCCCGCGCACGGCCAGGCGCCCGCCGGGAGCAATCGCACCCAGGACGCCATTGCTTGGACCTCGCTCGGTCTGACCGGGGCGCTGGGCGCCGCCGGCGTCGTGCTCATCAGCACCGGCCACGTCGAGGCGGGCACCAACCTCATCGCTGCGGGGGTGACGACGGCGAGCATCCGTGCCCGGCAGTAGATGCAGCAGCGGGCTCCGCCTGACTGGGCGGGGCCCGCTGCGGCCGGGCCCGTACACCGTGCGGGTGACCGATACGGCGTGCCGCTCCCGCCTCCCCGTTATTCGAACACGCGCGCGTATTCTTGGGGTGTGGCCAAGACCTTCGATTTCCCCCAGGACCTGCTGCTGGCGCAGGAGAAGCTCCGCCAGGTCAAGGCGGAGCTGTCCGCTCTCTACGCGACGCTGCCGTGGTCGGCGGAGCCGATGCCCGGCTGGACGCGCCCCAAGGAGGGCAGACGCTACTTCGAGTCCGAGCGGCCTGACTCGCCGGGCTCGACCGACGAGGAGAAGCAGCAGGTGAAGCAGCTGCGGGCCCGCGAACTGGAACTGGCCGGCGAGATCTTCACCCACCCCTTCTGGGCCACGTGCGACGACGCCGTCCGCGCCCGCTCCGCCCTCAAGCGCGCCCACGAACAGCCGCCGGCCGAGTCTGCGGCATAGCGATGGACGATGTGCAGCGGCTGGCCGGAGTCGCGGGGCTGTACGCCGTGGTGGCACCGCCGGACGGGCAGCGACTGCAAGGCTCGGAGACCGAGTGACCGAGCAGAACGTGGACGTCTGCACCTTCGAAGTCCGTGCCCAGCTCACCAAGGACGCAGCCATCACCGGCGAATGGACCAGGAAGGCAACCGCGGAGCGGAAGTTCACTGAGTGGATCGGGCTGTACGCCCGCGACGACGTGGTCATCACGCTGACCGTGCGCACGGGCGACGGCCCTCCGATCGCCCTCAGGCGCTGGCCCGACGCGCCCCAGGGGAGCCGGGCCCGGATGTCCGCAATCCACTGACGCGCCATCGAGGGCAGGTTGAGGCTCGACCACCGCTCGTCGTCGCTTATCTGTGGCGTGCGGCCCGAACGGATTCCTCCAGCGCGGCCATCAGGTCGACGACCGGCTCCGGCTGCGGCGGGGCCTCGATCTGTCCGCCGGCGACCTTCGCGTCCACCAGCTGCTCCAGCGCCTCGCGGTACTGATCGTGCAACTCGTCCGCGGCAACCCCCACCATCTCCCTCATGAGCAGCTCGGCGAGTTCCACTTCCCGTTCCGCCACGGGGGTCGCCGGCGCCAGGTCCCCCGGGTCTCGGACCTCGTCCGGCCACAGAAGCTGTTGCAGCACCAGGACGCCGTGACTCGGCCGCAGGACGGCCAGGCGCTCGCGGGTGCGGATCGTCACGCGGCAGACGGCCAAGGCCTCGCTGCGGGCGAGCGCGGTGACCAGGAGCGTGTAGGGCTTCTCCGCCGCGGCGTTCGCCGGCCCGGCGTAGTACGCCTTGCTGTAGCTGATCGGGTCGACGTCGCCGACCGGGACGAAGCCCAAGACCTGGACCTGATGGCGGGTCGGGAGCGGAAGGCGGTCGAGGTCCTCGGTGGTCAGCGGAACCAACCGGCCGTCCGACAGTTCGTACCCTCTGCCGACGTCCTCGGTGGGCACTTCCCGGCCCTCTGCGGCGCAGACGCGTTTGTGGCGGATCGGCGACGCATCCGCCTTGTGGATCTCTCTGAGCCTTACGGCGTTCTCCGAGGTCGCCGGGTAGAGCCGGACAGGCACGCTGACCAGGCCAAAAACGATCGACCCGGTCCAGACGGCTCTCGCCGGCGGGCTCCTGTCCATACGTCCAGCCTCCGGCGGACACCCCGGGGCCGCACCCGCGGGCGGAACACCTGGGAGCCCCGGCGGCGGCAGCATCTGGCCGGACGTCGCCAGCCACCGGGGCCGGCCCAGTCTCGCCTACCCGCAGACCAGATAGGACCGGCTGCGGCCCGGGGTGTGGGTGACGATCCCTCCCCGCTCCATCGCCTGCAGGTGGTACGCGATCGTCGAGGCGCTCAGCCCCACCGCCCCGGCGATCTCCCGTATCGACGGCGGATAGCCGGCCTCGTCGGTCAGCTCACGGATAGCCTGCACAATCCGCTGCTGGGGACGGCTCATGTAGACGGTGGTCATGGTGTTGCCTCTTCTGATTCCGGCTCCCAGGCCTCTTGCTTGAGCGCCATGCGCGCGGCCGGCGCCCGGCCGGGGATGCTCGCCCAGTACGGGTGTGTCGTGATCCGTACGGACAGTCGTTGCAGCGTCCGCCGCAGCACCGTCGTCTGCGCGGGACTCTCCGTCGTGGCGAGCTGGTGATAGGCGGCATACCAATCGCGTTGGGCCTGCAAGAGGTCGTCTGGAAAGACATAGGGCGGCGTCACCACCGAATTGCATCACATGTTCGATTTATGGCGCAGCACACGCACGGGTGAATGGCGCCTGTGTATGACTGGGCGCTTCAGCTGACGAGTGACCGGTCGAGTTGGCAGGGCTGAGCGTCTGAACTGGCGGGCGATGCAACCCCCAGGCCCCTGGCCTGGGAATTCCGGCGAGGCACCCCTCGGGCGCATGCGTGAGGCGGGGGCGAGCGCCGCCTGAAGCCTGGCCTACTCTGCTCCCAGGCCACGGGGAGGCGAGCACGCAGTGGTTGAGCACTTCGAACTTGTCTGCGATGAAGGGTCGAGCACTGTTGTGCTCATGAACCCGGGTCCTCGAGCCATTGATGTGGTCCAGCGCACATGAAGCAATTGCTCTTCACTCCGCCGAGGCAGCGGGCGAGCAGCTGGCGACGATCCGTGATCAGCCGAGCACGGCGTTCGGGAACATCGATTCCCTCGCCGACGCCGCCGGCTCGCCGGGGGAGCGGTCGATCACCCAACGTCTGGACACGATCGAGCGTGTCCTGTTCGCTGTTGCCCGTGCGCAGGGCATCGACCCCGACGCCGTCTCCTGACCCAGCTGGTCGGCCGGGACCCCAACGCCGGCCGAACTCTCACGCTTGAATGCCTGTGGCCCCGAACACCTGACGTGTTCGGGGCCACAGGCGTATGTGTGCAGGTCAGCACTTCACGCAGGTCGGACGGCATGATCCGGTGCCAGGCGGGCTGTCGTTTCCCCGGTCTGCGATTGGCGCGAGGGCTGGCCCCACTTCTTGTGTCGGAACTGCTGACCGCCCTGGTCGGCGAGAATCCGGACGAAAGCCGCTCATCGTGTCGGCGAAGACGACCGTCCCTACGGGTGACGTTCATGCACGGGTCGTCGGTGGGTATGCCGAGGAGTCCGTGCAGTTCACGGACCGTGAATGCCTGGTCGCAGTACTGGTCGAAGGCGTGCACAAAGGCCTGGTAGGCAGTGGTCGACCCAGGCAGATCGGCCTCGTCTCCGCCCCCGGTCGGCGCGAGTTCGGCGGGCCGTGGTCGCGTGCTGGCCCTCATACGGTTTCAGGTTCCGGGAAGCAGAGCCTCCTGAGCCTTCAGGCGCGCTCGGCGACCGGGCTCGGCTCGGGAACCGCGGCCTTCTCGACAACTGTTCGGCGTTCGACCAATCCGAGGGCCACACCGGCGATGATGACCACGCCGCCAAGGGCCTGGGCGAGCCGGACCGACTCCTTGTTGATCAACACTGCACCGAGCACACCGAACACCGGTACCAGGTTGAGGATGTTGACCGCGACGCTCGAAGTCATCCGGCGCAGGCCGTAGTTGTAGAGGAGGAAGCCGCCGACGGAACACGCCACGGCGAGATAGGTGAGCATCACCGAGGCCGAGGCATCCGGTACCCGCCAGTCCCCGATCTCCAGGAGCGAGGCGAGCAGGAAGCCGGCGGCACCTGCCACCGTCTGGTGATAGGTGAGGCTCACCGCGTCCTGCCCCTGGCCCGCGTACTTGCCCAGCACGTTGTACCCGGCCCACATCAGCCCGCCGAGCAGGAGCAGCACGTCTCCGAACCAGCGTGCGCTGCCTCCGACTTCTGCCCCGTTGCGTACGACCAGGAAGGCTCCCAGTGCGGCGAGCAGCACGCCGCTGACCCGGAGCAGCGGCATCCTGGTCCGGAGGAGAGCCAGCTCCAGAAGCATGGTCATCAGCGGATAGGTGGCCACAATCAGGGAGGCGTCTGAGGCGGTCGACAGCTCAACGCCGATGTTCTCCAGCACGAAGTAGGCCGTGATGCCGAGCAGGCCGCTCAGGTAGATCATCCGCCGCTGGCGGGCATCCGGCGGGGCAACCGGGTTGCGGCGCATGCGCACCATGATCGCGAGCAGCGCGGCGGCGATGGTGAAGCGGATGGCCCCGATGGTCAGCGGCCCGACGTCCGCCAGCACCTCCTTGGTCACCGCGTACGAGCTGCTCCACAACAGCGCGGCCGCCACGACTGAACAGATCGCCAAAGCCCTCGCCTTCCGTTCTTCCACCGCTGATGCCCTCTCGCCCGGAACTCCCACCTCCGCCCTGACCGCACAGCAAAGAAGCGAATCATGAACGGGCTATTGACGGATACGCTAGAAAGTAATCCGAAGAAGTGGCAAGTGGGCCGAACATAATTCGGAACTTGAGGAGTGGGGCGGAATATGGACGAACTAGATTCGGCGTTGCTGCGACTTCTGCAGCAAGACGGTCGGCGCACCAACCGGGACCTGGCACAGGAGTTGGGCATCGCGCCCTCCACCTGCCTGGAGCGAGTGCGCGCCCTCCGCGAGCGCGGTGTGCTGCTCGGATTCCATGCTGAGGTAGACCTCCCCTCGCTCGACCGAGGGCTGCAAGCGATGATCGCCGTGCGGGTGCGGCCGCCGACGCGTGCGGTCATTGAGCAGTTCAAAGCCTTCGTGGCGCGCATGCCCGAGGTGATCGCGGTCTTCGTGCTGACGGGCACCGACGACTTCCTCCTCCATGTCGCGGTGCGCGACACCGACCAGCTGCATTCCGTGGTTCTGGACAAGCTGACCGAGCGACAGGAACTCGCAGACGTACGCACCTCGGTGATCTACGGACACCTGCGCAAGAACATCATCGAGCCGACGTGAGAGGGCGTTAGGCGGTTTCGTTTGGATCACCGGGCGGACCAGAGAAAGACGGTGTTCTCCGGTCGGGTGAGCAGGTCCCGGGTGTGCCGTACCTGTTCGGCGGTCCTGGCGGGCGGTCGGCCGGGGCGGGCGTCGCAGGTGCGCCCGGCCCCTCGGGCGCGCGTCGCGGTGCGGCGGGCGGCTCTACGGTCCCTGACTTTCGGGCTCCGGGGCCGCGCAGCCCCGGAGCTGGCACGCCTTCTCCTGGTAGCGGCGCCGGTCCCGCCACCACAACAGCCGGTCCCGGGAGCCAGTGCCCGATCCGACTCCAGCCGCCGTCTGACGCACTGGCGGCATTCAGCCGGGCCGAGCCTGTTCGGCTGTACGGCAACAGCGGCCGTGTGATTCAGATCACCGAGCGTCGGGCGCGTCAGCCCTCCGGGGGTGCGTGACTCGCCTCCAAAGCGAAATGTGCTGGTCACAGGCCGTGTTCGAACTGTCGCTGTAAGTCTACTGGCCGGTAGGGCCAGTGGGGTGGGTGAGGCCATTGCAGTCGGCTCGAAATTCCTCCGCGGCGGCCTCCACGTTTGACCGTCTCCGGCCGGTTAGCTGTTCCCCGAGGGCAGCGAAGTCCTCCGGCACAAAACCCAGTTGGGGGCTCAGGGGGTGGAGCAGTGCCGACCAAGGGAAGGAATTCACTCTTGTCCAATCTGCTCATCGGCGTGCTGGTGATAGCCACCGCTGTGCGCGTCTTCGCCTCCGACGCCGTGCGTTTGGCCAGGCGAGGGCTCGCAGTAGGCGTCCGGGTGGGGGCCGCCTCGCTGGCTGATCACCGACGCACCGACCACCCTCCCCACCGACATCTCGAGGTGCTGCTGCCTTGGGCGACCGGCGAGGGGGAGGAGAGGTGACCGAGAACGAGGACAGGACACACTGGACGGCGCCGGCGCCAGGCGTGCGCGAACCGCAGCGGATCCCGGTGGCCTTCTGGGGCTTCCATGACCGCTTCAAGAGGGCCTACCGCAAGTACGCCGAACTCCATCTTGGAGACGAGCGGCTCGCCGGCCGGGTCGTCCACACCGTCTTCCTCAGCCTCCTGCAGGGCTGGCCCCGCCTGATGGAAGAGGCCAGCCCCGCCGCCAGTGCCTGGGCTCACCTCAAAGAGACCGTCGACGAAGTCCTCATCGCCCAGGGCCGGGACTCCGCCATGGCCGAGACCGCCGTCTTCCAGCGGGTCGCCTGCGCAGTCCTGGAGGACACCCGCGACGAGTTCGCCGCCATGGAAAGCAGCATCGGGCTGTATCCGGCGATCGCACGCCTCCCGGGACGGCAGTTCGACGTCATGGTGCTGCACTACGTCCTCGACTACAGCACCGCCAAGACCGCCAGCATCATGGGTATTACCGACGCCACGGTGCGCTCCCACCGCCTCCACGCCCGCAACCGGATCGCACGCGAGCTGGGCCTGGAACCCGATCCCGACCACATCGAAGAGGACTGAGGAGTACCGCCCCATGCAGCCGCCGCGCACCCTGGATGACCTCCTGCACGATGCCCGTGTCTTCCCCCCCGACGACGACCTCGACGGAGAAGAAGAGAGGGCATCCCGCCGCCAGCTGGAGGAGGACTTCACCGCCGCGGTACAACGCGGCATCGCATGGGGCGGCTACCCACAGCCTGCTCCCCTCCCGCCGCCCTGGGCCGCAACCGGGCAAGCCGCACCGGCGTCCCGTCGTGAGCGGGCAGCCCGCCAGTTGCGGACTCTGTCCGCCTGGACCATCCGCGGTCCTCATGCCGTCCAGCACATCTCCGCCCTCGCCACCACGCACCAGATCGACCCCGATGGCGCCATGACCTTTGCCTGTCTGCTGTTCCTGGCCGACCGCGACGACCAGGCCGAGTTCCTGTGGCAGTTCGCCGCAGGCGCCGGCAAACCGGCCTCAGCCGAATGCCTGCACCTCCTCTACGTCACCCGCGGCGAACTGCGTCAAGCCCGCCACTGGGCCTACCAGGCATCAGCTCTCGACGCCGGCGAATCCCGCCCCAGCCGCCACAGCGCTCCTCTGTCCCCCAGAACCGAGCCCGAGCCCCTGAACTCCCTCATGCTCTTGCGTGCCCTGCGCATCCTGCGACGCCCCGACACCGCCAGCTCGCCCGAGCACTGGAACATCGAAAGCTTCTACGCCCAGGCCGGAACCCTCTCCGGGCCTCTGACCGCCGCCGTCCAAAGCCTCACGACCGAAACCAGTGCCGAGACCGACGCCTTGCTGTGGCCCGACCTCGCGCTCGCCAACCAGCTCCACGCATGCCAGACCCCCTGACCTGCGCAAAACGGCGATGACGGATGTCCTGTGCCAAGGAACAGACAGATGCCTGCCCGCTCCCCTCGTCCACCAGGCCGACGGTGACGGCGACGTGGCAGGGTGGGGGTATGTGCGGCCGATACGCCTCCACCCGCCGTCCCCAGGATCTGGTCAACCTGTTCGACGTCACGCGCTGGGATCCCGACCAGGTGCTCGACCCGAGCTGGAACGTGGCCCCGACCAACGACGTGTGGTCGATCTTGGAACGGATCGAGCGCGACACCGGCGAGGTCACCCGGCAGCTGCGGCCGTTGCGCTGGGGCCTGGTGCCGTCCTGGGCGAAGAGCCTGAACATCGGCGCGAAAATGATCAATGCCCGGGTGGAGACGGTCGCGGAGAAGCCTGCCTACCGTCGCGCGTTCGCCAAGCGCCGGTGCCTGCTACCGGCGGACGGTTTCTACGAGTGGCAGGCTGTCGCGGCGACCGAGACGGCCAAGGCACGCAAGCAGCCGTACTTCATCACCCCCGAGCACGACCAGGTGATGGCGCTCGCCGGGCTGTACGAGTTCTGGCGCGACCCTGACGTCCGCGACGACAACGCGCAGGGTGCGTGGTGGACGACCTGCACGATCATCACGACCGAAGCCACCGACGCCGCAGGACGCGTCCACCCCCGCATGCCTCTGGCCATCGCCCCCGACGACTGGAGCTCCTGGCTCGACCCCGCCCACACCGACCCCGGCGAACTCCGCGCCCTGCTTGCAGCCCCCGCCGCCGGCCACCTGGACGCCCGTGCCGTGTCCACCGCGGTCAACAACGTACGCAATAACGGACCCCACCTCCTGGACCAGATCTCCGATGCGCACCCCGATGCCTAAGGGGCTGGGGTAGGCCGCAGGGCCACCGGCTCAGGGAGGCCGACCAGAGGAGAGCGCGCGTGTCGCAGACGCACACCGCACGTTTGAAGGAGCTGGAGGCCGTCGACGACATCACCTACCAGAGACAATCAAGGCCAGGTGGTGCAGCGAGTTGGTGAGATGCTCAGGGTCGAACGGCGGGAACTGGATGTACTCCCGGATGAACTGCGGCACCGCCGACCAGTCGTAGGTGAGCGTGACCTCAGTCTCGGACGGACTGAGCGGCGCAAGGTCGTAACGCCAGATCCAGCCGCCGAACTCCAGGTGACCGTCGCCCTTCTCCTGCCCCGTCAGCCAGCCAATGGCTCGCGGCGGGTCGAGCACCGCGACCTTGTTGGCCACCTGGTAGTCACCGTTGGGATGGTTGGCGTGATGCAAGTCCATCCGGAAGATCTGCCCCACCGCGGTCAGCCGCGTCCGGTCGACGGCTTCCTGAACCCAGCCGGTGCCATCGATCGCAGAATGGGTCGTCGGGTCCGCCAGCACCGCGAACACCCTCGCGGCGGGCGAGGCGACAGTCAGGGTGGCGCTCACATTCTCCTGGTCCACGGCGTGCACGCTCCTCGTCTCGGGCCCCTCGCAGGCGCGGAGGGGGTCTTCCCAACATGCAGACGACACGGCGAGGCGGCACTAATCGGTCGTGCGGGCGGAACCCGCACGCGTGCCACCAATGGCAGGCACGTAAAGCTCAGGCGGAGTCCGCCGGGAGCCTGGCCCCGGACTGGATGGGTACGGGTACGTACCCGTACCCTATGGGGATGGGAAGGAGTACGACGATGTCTGATGCCAATGTCCGTATCCCCGAGGAGGCGAAGGACCGGCTTGCCGCGATCGCGGCCGCCGAAGGCCTGTCGCTGCGCGCCTACCTGGCGCGCCTGGCCGAGACCCTGCTCACCCCCGCCGAGCGCGCCGAGCGCGCCGAGAAGGCCCTCGTCGCGCTGAACAAGTGGAACGGCTACGCCCCCACCGCGGCCCAGCAGCAGGACCTGGACAGTGAGCTCGATCGGCGTCTGGCCCAGGCGACCGGCCGGTGAGCGACGCCATGCACATCGTCCTGGACGACACCGCGATGACCGCGGCCGGCCAGGGCAACGTCCTCGCCTCCCGTCTGATCCACCGGGCCCACGCCGAACCCGGCTGGTACCTCTACGCACCGGCGTGCGCGCTCGTCGAAGCCGACCGCGCCCGGCCCGGTACCGCCGAGCACCTCGCCGCGCTGCCCGGCATCACCGTCCTGGACCTGGACCTGCCCGCCGCCCTGGCCGTGGCTCAGCAGGAGACGTGGGCCGCGGCCCACAGCCAGGTCGCGGCGCAGCCCACCCCGGACCGCCCTGATGGGGCGATCGTCGCCACCACCGCACCGAAGCGCTGGGACGGCGAGCCGGTCCGGGTCCTGGACCTCAACGCCTGACGCCCGTTGCGACGTTGTGGGTCTTGCCGGATCCGGCAAGACCCACAACGCATATCGGCCGACGCAACGGCCGGCCGCCGGCAGTGGGTGTGTGTCCCGCGGCTCGAGGACATCCAAGGGATGCTGCCACGTCCTCCGGGGTGGGCTGTGGGTGGGTTTCATGGCCTCGTCCTTGGCCAGCTCGTGCTCGGTGCGATGTTGAATGCCTTGCATGGTCCAGGAGTTGGCCAAGAGTCGGCCACTCGCGGGTCAGAAATCGGCATGGATACGTGTTGTTCAGCATCCGCCTCTACCCGCATAGACCCGGGGGCTGGTGGCATGGCGTCAAGTGCCCGGGACCCTGCCGGGCTCATCCCCCCACACGGAGTTCCCATGCGATCGACGCAACGACTCGCCTCCGCCACCACTGCCATCGCGCTCACCGCCGCCGGCCTGACCCTCACGACCGGCAGCGCTCACGCAGCCACCTGCTCACAGTCCCACCTGCCGCTGCCCGACGCCGCCTGCCAGCCCGGCGCCTACAACCCCGACGTCACCCAGTCCACGATCAAATCGACGATCTGTGTGCCCGGCTGGACCAAGACCGTCCGCCCACCGGTTTCCTACACCACCCCGCTGAAGATCAAGCAGATCGGTGAGTACGCGTACTCCGACACGAACACCGCCGACTACGAGGAGGACCACCTCGTCCCCCTCGAACTGGGCGGCGCACCCCGCGGCCCGAAGAACCTGTGGCCCGAGCCCCGCTACGGCAATCAGCCGGCCGCCAGCAAGGACTCCGTGGAGAACAAACTGAAGGTCGCCGTGTGCAACGGCACCGTCAAACTCGACGCCGCACGCAGCGCCATCGCCACCGACTGGACCACCGCCCTGTCCAAGGTCGGAGTCAGCTGACCGGCATCCGCAGGTTGGACCTGCACCTGGCGGTGGTGGCAGGTCCTTCCGCCATTCAAGCCGTGTGCCAGCACCCGTACCCGCGCGTGATCACCAGCAGGTACGGGGTGCCGGCAGTGCAAATCTGTCAGGTTCGCGCGGCTGTCGCGGTGGTGAGCTCGGGGAAAGCGGATTCCCACACGTCCCTGATCGGTCGGCTGATCAGCGTGCGCAGCATGGGCCACTGCGCGATGAGCAGATCCCGGTTCAGGAAGTCGATCAGGTCCTGGCGCTGCCCTTCGGCCAGGACGGTGCGGTACAGGCTCATCCGGGAGCGCGGCTGCTCCAGTCCGTAGGAGCGGCGGCCCGACCAGACCACGTGCAGCGGCAGGTCGACCGTGCCGTGGGCGGGACCGTTCAGGTCCTCCAGCTGAGCAGGCAGCCGCTTCACGTACTTCGCACACAGCAGCTCGAAGACGTTCGGTACCGGAAACGAGGGGGACTGCACGGTCATGCCCCCAGTATCGTCCGGCGGGCCGCGCGGTTGCCGTGTAGGGCCTGAATCGGCAGGGCGGTCCGGGAAGACTGCCCGCCCGCGGCCCGAAGACGTCTGTCTGTCGCGGAAGAGCCGGTCGTCCGCCGCGCGTTCGCCCGGCGCCGGTGCCTGCTGCCGGCCGATGGTCTCTACGAATGGCAGGCTGCCGCGGCGGCCGATGCGCTGGACCGACTGCACGACAACGCACCAGAGGAGGTGGTCAACGTCAGGGGATGGGAAGGGGCCGGCAGGTAGTGATCCCCCTCTACGATCACGGCATGAAACGGACACCGCGGCACCGCGACGGTCGGACAGGCCAGCAGCACCGGGCCGTTCCCGATGATCTGCGGGTTTTCGAAGTCGTTCCGGCCTCGGCTGTGACAGTCAGCCAGCCGGACGGCACACAGGAGCAGCGGGCTGCCCGCCCGGCCAGGCCAGCCGAGCCTCCGGCTCGGCCGGCCCGAGGGCCCCGGGTATGTGCGATGTGCGCCGATCAGATCGAGGGCAGGTTTGTATCCAGCCGGGATGCCACGGTGCGAGGCAAGCCTGTTCACCCGGGATGCGAACGACGGGCGTTCGCGAAGATCAAGGCGGCGCGCGCTGCCAAGGCTGCACGCAAAGCCGCGAAGGGGACTCCTGCGAAGGCGTCGAAGGCCGCATTGCGGCAGTCCATCATCAAGGAGAACGAGCGCCTTAAGGCGGTTCAGGACCGGATGCGAGCAGCCGGAACTGGATGATCATCGACCATTTCGCCCTCATTTCTCCAGCGTCGGCCGCCGTCGGGCGAGGCGCGTCTTCGTCGGGCTGCTGGGCTGAATGGGGGAGTACGGCGCTCGGTCTGCGCGATAGTGTGGAGCGCCTGATGACCGCTGATTTTGATCTGGCAGGAGTGCCCAGCGTGGCCGAGGGCCCCATCGCGCAGAGCGAGATCTCCGCGCTCACCCGCCGCTTCGAGCAGGGGCAGGAGACGGCGGACCGCGAGTTCGGGATCATCAAGTCCGACCTGACTGCCGTGCGGCTCCAGGTGGGCAACCTTGACCAGAAGGTGAGCAACCTCAACGAGAAGGTCGATCATCTCGCTGATGAGATGCGCGCCCTGAACGCGAAGGTTGATCGCAGCCAGGGCCAGGTCGATGCCCTGGCTCAGAAGATGGACCGCAATCAGGCAGAGATCATCAAGCTGCTGACCGCCCTGGTCAGCAAGAATCCGAACGAAAGCTGATCACCGTATCGGCGAAGACGACCGCCCATACCCTCGTAGGCGTCATCGAGGGCCAGGCGACGCTGCGCCGTGAGGTGCGCGACGGGTTTGCCGCGGTCAACGCACGCCTCGACGCTCTGTCGAGCGAGGTGCGTACCGGGAACGCGCAGATCCTCGAGCTGCTCTCCCAGCTCGTGGGCAAGAACCCCAACGCAGGCTGACCGTCGCGGCGAGATCAAGCTGATCAAAAAGCTGCCCCGGACCTGAAGATCAGGTCCGGGGCAGCCTTCGTTCGTTCCGAGGTGGTCATCCGGCTGGCATGGGTCGGAGAGGTGGCGCGTGGGCGGGGGCCTGGAGCGCGGTGAAGTGCTTGCGGTAGCCGCCGTCACCCCACACCTTCTCGGCGGGGACGCTGGTGGAGGTCTTGATGCTCTGGGCGTCGATCACGCAGGCCGACGGGTTCGCACTCCGGCCCTCTGATGCATCTGTGGCCCGGGCGGTCTGACACCGCTGCGGCTCCGCCTGGAAGCCCTGTTCCTCGGCTATGTGCAGAGGAACAGGGCTCTTTGCGTTTCAGGCACTGCCGGCGAGCCCCGCTTGGTGCCGAGGGATCGCTGCGGCCAGCGCGAGGAGCAGGGCGGTTGCAGCTACGCACAGGCTCGTCACGAACAGGCTCGTCACGAACAGGCCGCGGGCAGTGACGGATCGCACGGCTCGTCGCCCATGGTTATGCGGCGGAGGGTGGCGCGTTGTGGGGCTGCAGTCGCCTGCCGGAGTTCACGTTCCCTCACCGCTGATCAGGGCCACGTACCGCGAGACCTCGATGAAGTTGTGCAGAGTGACGGACTGGGAACTGTTGCCCGCCGGGCCGACGTGCAACTCAGGGTTCGTCTGTCCCCTCTGGGTGAGCTGGCGAACGTAATCCGATATGCGTCCCCAATCGGTCTCCAGGTTGCGCTCCAGCGGCGTCAGGCGGTACGGAGGGGCCTCGGGGGCGCGGTACGCGTTGCTGACCCCCTGCGCGATCGAATGGAAGCGGGCGGCCTCCGAGGTGATCGTTATCATCCTGAGGACGGCCCGGGCGGCCTCCCGTACGCTGGTCCGGTTCTCCAGCACGACGCCGTCGTGCATCGTCTGCAGGCTGGATTCGATGCTTTCGCGCGAGATCTGCATTTCCCCGCGCTCCTCGTAACCGGCGGCCCTCTCAATGGCCAAGTAGTCCTCGCGGAAGGGCAGCGTGAGGGTCTGGCCGGTCCATCCGAGGCGGCCCGACAGCGCGCTCCCGTCTATCTGGTAGAGCCAGTCGACCTCGTCCGAACTCCAACCCAGGAAGTACAGGTTGACCGCGTCGTAGTAGAGCGTGATCGGCTGGCCGGGGCGCGTTGCACCCTCGGGGGTGTCCACGATCCTCGTGACGTTCAATGCCATGATCGCGGCGCCGCTCATCGTCGAGCGTATGTCCCGCCATATGGCCGGCCCGGCCGCAATCCGGAACTGCTGGACCATTCCCAGGTATTGGTCCGCGTTCCGGACGGCGACCCAGCGCACGATGGAGCGCGGCGGACGGCCGACGAGACGGTTGACGACATCGGACATGAGGTACCCCCAGGTTCAGTGATGGACGGCAACGGATCGGAATCCGTATGTCCACCACCTTCGTCGTGCGCTCATGCGTCTCGCTAACGTCCACTAACCGACGCCTAACGCCCACTAACCGACGCCTAATGCGCGCCGCCTTCACCTCACCCGATGACGATCCGGGCCGCCGGGCTTGATCCACCGCATGATCTGCTCCATCGTGCCGCGCAGGCCGAAGCCTTCCGCACGCACACCCAGGGCGCCTACCGGGCGACGCACGCGGATCCGGGCTCTTTGCCTTTCGTTGCCCGTCCTGTGCGACGCGGCGGCGCATGCGGTTACCGCTGGGCGTGAAGGCGCTCGCGCCGGGTGGTGACCAGGGTGCGCCAGCGGGTGCGGACGGTGTGTGCGTCGTCAACCCACTGGATGGCGCTTCCAGCGGGCTGGGGCAGGTCACCCATGGCAGTGGCGATGTCGACGTAGTAGGCGAAGTCTCCGTCTGCGGTGGCCTCGCGCAGACGGTCGATGGTGGCGAGGAGCTCGTCCTGTGCGCCGCGTACGGCGTGGTGGAAGGCGACGGCGGTCTCGATGAGCGGGGTGAGCCAGGGAAGCCCGGCAACGGAGCATTCGGCGTGCAGGGCGGTGGCGCGGTCGGGGACGTCGCGGTCGGTGCCGGCATCGCGCACCAGGGCTGCGACGGCGGCGTAGAAGAGCGTGGCGCGCTGGTCGAGCTGAGCGAGGTACTGGTGGGCGAGGGCAAGTTCGTCGTCGGCGCGCAGCGGGTCGGCGAAGGAGACAACGAGGGCAAGGAGCGTCTGGGCGATAGCCCGCTCGCCCGGGGCATCGTGCTGTTCTGCTTCGGTGCGCGCGGCTTCGAAGGCGGCGGCGGCACGCTCGATGTCGCCGTGCGGGAGGTGGATGTGGGCCAGGACGCGGTGGTGGCGGCCCTTCCAGCCCAAGGTGGGGACGGCAGCCAGGGCGGTGGGGAAGTCACCCCGGATCCGGGCGAGGTTGGCCATACCGCGGCGACCGCGCGGGGCGAGCCGGCCGCCTGCGTCGGCGACCTGGCGCATGCCGTCGAGGGCTTCACCGGTGCGCGCGAGGTCCTTATAAGCCTTGGCCCGGTAATACAGCGCTAGTTCGGTCAGTTCGCCGGACAGCAGACCCGCGCCCAGGACGGCGGTGAGGCGCTCGGCGGTGCGTTCGCGGTGTTCGTGCTGGCGCTTGGCGATGGCGGTGAGGAGTTCGGTCAGGGCGTCGGCGGGTGTCTCCGGGCCCGGCAGCGGCTCGATGCCGGGGGAGAGGGTGGGTGGGGCGAGGGGTTCCCAGACGGAGTCGTCGGTGTAGGCGAAGGCGGCCTCCGTGAGCCAGCCGAGGTCGCTCAGGCGGTGGTCGCGGGCCAGGCGCAGGCCCTGGCGCAGGCACGCGACGAGCAGGGCCCGACCGGTGACGCGGCCGCCCTCGTCCTGCCACTGCCGGCCGAGGGCGGCCAGGGCGCGTTCGGCGGCCTGGTGCCAGTCGGCGGGGGTCCAGCGGTCCTCGGTGTGGTCGTCGGCGGTGCGCAACGCTGTGCGAATAGCGCCGTGCAGGTGGTACGGCCAGATCGCGTACGGATCCTCGGTGATCATCGGCCGCTCGACGAGCCTGCGCGCCGCCGCCTGGTGGGCAAGGCCCGCGGCCTGGGTGGCCAGCTCGAGGTCGAAGGCGTCCAGCAGGCTGGCGCTGCGCAGGACGTGGCGTTCGTCGGTGGTGAGGTCGGACAGGGTGCGGGCGATGAGGGCGGGGAAGGTGTGGTCGAAGTCGGCGGGGGTGGGGGTGCGGCCGGTGCGGCGGATCTCCAGGAAGCGGGCGACGGCCAAGTCGAGGTGGAGCGGCAGGCCGTGCGAGCGCTGGGTGATGACCGCGCGGATGTCCGGGCCGATCAGGGGCGCGCCGTCGTGGGTGAGGCGGTGGGCCAGGTAGGTATCGGAGTCGGTTTCGGAGAAGTCCCCGATCAGGTGCTGGCGGGCGCCGCCCTGCCCGGTGGCTCGGGCCGGCTGATCTGTCTGGGGGGCGAGGCCGGGCCAGGCGGCGGGGCCGGTGTAGTCGAGTTGGCCCTGGAGGGCGTCGTCGGCCCACTGCAGTCGGTTGCGGCCGCCGATGACGAAGAAGCAGTTCGGCATGAGCCACACCAGGCGCTGAATGAGCCGCTCGGCGTCACGGTGGCGGTCGCTGGTGTCCTCGAAGGTGTCCAGCAAGACTATTGGTGTGACCCTCTTGTCGGCCGGGAGATGGGCGAGCTCCCATGCCAGCAGGTGCGGGTAGAAGGACAGGGCGTCCAGGTCGGGTTCGGCCTCCAGCAGGTCGGCCAGTCGCGCGCATCCGGCGAGGGCGCGGACGGTCTGCCGACGCTCCCGCAGTGCCCGCACGAGGGAGCCGGTCACCTGTCCAACGGCGGATCCGACGGTGCCGGGCAGGAGCAGGGCCTGGGCGACGTCGGACAGCGCGGACTGCATCTGCTGCGGCAGCGCCCGGCCGAACCGGGAGGCCGGCCCGCCGCGGCGCAGGTACTCCTCCAGCGGCTCGCCGGGATGCTGGTGCTCCCAGTACCGGCGGACAGCCACGTCGAAGGCGGGCAGGGGACGGCCGAGCTCGGCGAGCGCGGCCCGGATCGCCAGGACGATCTGCTCGAAGTCAGTGCCGGCGGAGCGGGCGAGGTCGATGCGTACGGGCCAGATCCGCTCGCCGGACCAGGTCGGTGCGCCCCACTGCGCGGGCCGGTCTCCGGCGTCGGAGAGCGCGGCCACCAGCTTGCGCGACAGCGTCGTCTTGCCGATGCCGCCGACACCGTGGAACGTGATCACGTTGTTGCGCGGGGCCTCGAGGTCCTCAACGTCGAAGCCGGGGGTGGAGAGGTGCCGCAGGTGCTCCTCGATGGCGGTGGCGACGAGGTTCCACTGGTTCTGCCGGTTGGTGAACGCCTCGCTGCTCCCCACGGGGTCGTTGGAGCTGAACAGCGCACGAAGGTCGGCCATGGAATCCCCCCACAAAGTGATCACCTGCGAGGCAAATCTATGCCGCGCACCGCGGCCGGCCACAGTCCCGGTTCAGCCCACCGCCGACAATGGCCCTTTACCGATGGTTCCCAGACCCCGAGGTGGTCTCTTTATGCACGACTCCGCATCGCCCTCATCCTCCCCCGATCCGTGTTCATCGTCGGAGCCAGCTCCGGGCCCGGGCGGCGGCAACCAGATCGGTGTTGAGGAAGCGCAGCAGATCGTGGGTGTTGTCCTGGCCGCCTACAACCGGCAGCTGCTGTTCGCACGGCGCGCAGGCGACCAGCAACGCCTGGAGGAGCTGATGAGGCAGCAGCGCAAGTGCGTGGAGGACCAGGCCCGGCTCAACGACGCCGGGCCCGAGGAGATCGCACGCATCGCCGCTGTGTACGACCAGCTCTTCAAGGAACTGGATGCCTCCAGGCCCCAGGCCGAGGACTAGGACTTGTCCGGTCGATCATGTGACTGGTCCGCGCCCGACTTGCTGATGTGGACATGGGGCGGGGCGATCTGACGGATGCCGAGTGGGAACGGCTGCGGCCGTTCCTGCCGGTCGGCAATGGGCGTTGTGGCCGTTGGCGGGACCACCGGCAGGTGATCGACGGGATTCTGCACCAGGTGCGGACCGGGGTGCAGTGGCGTGACCTGCCCGAGCGGTTCGGGCCGTGGAAGACCGTCTACGAGCGCCATCGCCTGTGGTCGCGACCGAACCTGGGTGCGTCTGCTCCCGCAGGTCCAGGCGGCGGCCGACATGGCTGGCGAGATCGACTGGGAGGTCTCGGTGGACTCCAGCAGCGTCCGTGCGCATCAGCATGCGGCTGGGGCCCGCACCGACCCTCCGCCGGCGCCCGCGTCGCAGGGGGCCGAAGAGGTGGAACACCAGGACGAGACGCCGTGGGAGAGCCTCGTCGCCCGCTTGGTGGAGGCGCGGTGCGGGAGGTGAGAGCCTGAGTAGCTCGCGGGGCGGGTTCCCCTGGCTACGAACTTGATCGAACGGACAAGTCCTTGGTGCGGTCCGGCTGATGATGTGACGACTCCGCGGCCGTGGCGTTGACGTGGACGTCAGACGGGGCGATCTGACGGCTATCGACCAGACAAGTCCTGACCACGGCTCATCTTGATCACTTTCGGTCAATCCCGAAACGCGCGCTTACGCGGTATGCGTCCTGTCGATACTGATCCGGAGCGTCGGCCGTGTTCACCTCTTCGCGGTCCGCGGTTGGACAACCCGGTCGTTCAACGAACAGAAAAGGGATGACGTGACTTTAGAGAGCACCGGCAAGGCGTCGACGAGTCTCTACCCGGAGCTGGACGAGGCTGCGCTCGCGCAGATCGTCGCCGCACTGGAGAGCGGCGAGACCTCGACACTGGCCCCCGCGCGTGCCGATGAAGTAACCCAGGCCCGGGCCCGGATCCAGTTCACCCGGGTCCGCGTACCGGGCGCCGAGGACACCGAACTGGCCGGAGCGCTGTGGAAGCAGACCGGCGGCATGCCGTCCCCCGCTGTGGTGATGCCCGCGCCCTGGACCGACCTGGGCTGGCTCGCCTACGCCGCGCAGGCGACACAGTTCGCGCTCAAGGGCTACCACGTGCTGGCGTACACGCCCCGCGGGTTCGGGCAGTCCGGGGGCGAGGTCGAGGTCGGCGGTCCGCTCGACGTCCGGGACGGCAGCGCCGCCATCGACTTCCTGTTGGAGCACACCGCTGGCACGGTTTCCGAGGTCGGCTTCCTCGGTGACTCCTACGGCTCGGGCATCAGCCAGCTGGTCGCCGCGCACGATTCCCGGGTGAAGGCGGTCGCAGCCCTGAGCACCTGGGGCAGCCTCACCGAGGCGTTCTATGAGAACGACACCCGCCATGTCGCTTCCGTCGCCGCGCTGCTGGGCGCCGCCCAGAACGCCCGGCTGAGCGAGCAGACCCAGCGGGTCTTCGACCAGGTACGGGACAACGAGAACATCCCCGACGGGATCCAGGAGTGGTCGGCCGAGCGCTCCCCGCTCGTGCACGTCGGCAAGCTCAACGAGCGCAACGTGCCGGTCTTCTTCTCGCACGCCTGGCACGAGACACTTTTCCCCGTCAACCAGACGCTGAAGACGTTCAACGCGCTCTCCGGGCCCAAGCGCATCGACCTCTCGATCGGCGACCACTCCTCCCCGGAGATGTCGGGCATCCTCGGGCTGCCCAACCGGATCTGGCGGGACGCGCACCGCTTTCTCGACCACCACCTCAAAGGCGAGGACAACGGCATCGACTCCGAGGGCCAGGTCCTCAGCGAAATCATGTGGAGCAAGACCCAGGAGTCTCTGCCGGCCTGGGAGGAGGTGACCGGATCCAGCGAGCGCCTGTACCTGACCGGGGCCGCACCCGGCGCCACCGACGGCGGCCTCACGGACAAGCCCCAGAACGGCTGGAGCACCGTCCTGCTCACCGGCACGGACACCCCGGCCACCGTCGCCGACGCGATCATCAAGACCGGGTACGCCGAGATGGCCGGCAACCCCAAGGTCTACCCGACGGCCGCCATCAGCCGCACAGACGCCGGAGTGTGGGCGGGCGCGCCCCTGACCCGCGTGGCGAGGGTCCGCGGGATTCCCCGGCTGCGGCTGACCTGCGAGCCGAGCACCGGCGACGCGACGTTCGTCGCGTACCTCTTCGACGTCGACGACACCGGCAACGCCTCCATCATCACGCACGCGCCCTTCACCGTCCTGCGCGCGACCCCGGGGGAGCCGGTCGTCGCGGACGTCGAGCTCCAGGCCACCGGCTACGACGTGCCGGCCGGGCACCGCCTGATGCTCGTCCTCGATACCAAGGACCCGTTCTACGGCGACGCCAACGAAGCCGGCGGCAAGCTCACCATCTCCTCGCCCGACGGCGACCCGTCTTACCTGGACCTGCCCCTGGCCTGACCGACCGGACAGCCGCACTGACACGGGGCGGCGACACAGGGAGTCCTGTGCCGCCGCCCCGTTCCCGCCGGCCAGAGCCGACCGACGGCCCTGGTGGGACATCGCCGCAGAGGCGGTGGCCCGGACCCGACCATGATCGGCCGGACAAGTCCTAGCCAGAGCGGTCATTGCGCACGACGGCCGGAGGCCGCCGGAGTTCCGCCCGCGCTTCAGACGGGTACGGGCAGCGCGTCCGCGGTGGCGGGTGTGTGGAGCTGGCGCGGCTGCTGGGCGGGCATGAGCGGGCAGGCCAGCCCGGCGATCGCGATGAGGTCGTCGCGGTACTGCGGCATCGCTGTGTGCAGCCAGCGCTGGACGGCCCAGAACCGAGCAGCTTCTTCGCAGCTGTAGGGACGGGCCTGTGCCGCGGTCAGGGCCAGCGCGGCGGCCGGGCGCCGCGCCCACCGCCCTTGGCTGTCCAGCGTGTTCCGGTACAGGGGGTGGGCGTCGCGGAGCATCACCAGCACCTCGTCGACAGCCGCCAGCTGCTCGGCCACCGCCACTACCTCGGGCAGGACCGAGTAGCAGCTGTCATGCCCGGTGGCGGTGGTGAACCGGGCGGGGACGCCTCGTTGGTTCATCTTGGCGTAGCGGGCGGCCGTGCCCTGCCGGGAATCGGCTGCGCGCACCGCCAGGACCACCAGCTCCACCCGGTACCCGGCCTGCCGGTACAGGGACGCGCTGGCGACGAATCCGGCGGCGCTGGTCGGGGTGGTCTCGATGACGACGTCGCCGCGGCGCTCCCGTACGTACGCTTCGGCCTGTGCCTGCCAGGCGCGGTAGTCGGCGCGGATCCGCTCGGAGGCGGTGCGCGGCTCCTCGCGCAGCAATTGCAGGTAGTCGGGGTGGTGGAACTTGAAGTCGTCGCCGCGGATGTGGGCCGGACCGTCTCTGAGGGTGCGGCGGACCATCTGAGCGGCCCGCGTCTTGCCCGCGCCGGGCTGACCGACGACGTACACCGCGACGGGCCGCTCCTGCGGTGTGATCCGCCCCAGTCCCGGGGTGATCAGCTCGTCGAAGATCCACTTGTGTTCTTCTGCGGAGAGCCGGTGGTAGTCGACTCCGGGCGATTCCCGGCGGGGCTGGGCGGTGCGTCGCACCGGCTCGGCGCAGGCAGCGGCGCGCTCGGCGTCGCGGCGCACCGCCAGCGACCAGTCCGCCGGCAGAGCCGGATCGGCAAGGCGCCGGTCGGCATCGGCGAGCTGATGGCGGAACCGGCCGGTCTCCCTGGCGTCCCACGGGCGCCGCCGCTCGGCGAGCACCGCCTCTGCCGCACCGGCCGGGCGGCGCCAGTTCCCAGCAGAGTCGAGTTCGTTCTCGTACACAGCCTCCACCGCCGACTCGGCGTCGCGCCGCACGACGAAGACTCGGTCCGTCAGGCGCGCGGCCTCCACCATGGCGAGGGTGTCGACCAACGCGGCCGCGCATCTGTCGTGGTTGTCCCAGGAGACGTAGCGGGCCCGGCCCTCCTCGGCCAGGCGCAGGTACCGGTCCAGGATGCCGAGCTGGCTGACCGCCTCCGGCACGGCCAGGGCCACGATCTCGACGCGGTAGCCCGCCTGACGGTAGGCGGCCAGCTCCGCCAGGAACTCCTGTGGGTGGGCCAACGGAGCTTCCACCACCGCGTCATACCGGCCGTTGCGCACCCGTGTCTCGACGTCGGCCTGCCACCGGTACGTCTCGGGGCGCACCCGCACCCCCGCCGTGCGCACGTCCTGGACCAGGAAGCCGGGGTAGTGGGGGTGAACGGCTTTGTAGGTGTCGCGGTCCACCCGCACCGCTCCGCCCCGCCGACTCAATGCCGCATGCACCATGTCGACCACGAGCGACTTGCCGCTGCCGGCCTGCCCCGCGACGAACACCACCACAGGTTGCTGTTGTGCCACCGCGCCGCGCACGGCTTCGGGGAGCACCTTCGCCGTCAGGACCGACTGGGACCAGTCGTCGGCCGGATCTGCGGCCGGAGCCGGGACCGGTGGCGAGGGCTGGAACGGCGAACTCACGTACTCCTCCGGAGCGGATCACGGTGCAGGACACGAATGGTGGGAGAACAAGGGGTGGTGCGGGCCGGGGCTAGGTGGCGTAGGGGTTGGCGATGGTGTGCGGTCGCCGGGCGGTGGCCAGGACGTTCTCGGGGAAGCGGGGGCCGGCAACGTAGTGGCGGCCCTTGGTCTGTCCCACCGCCGTCAGCAGCCCCGCCTTCGTCAGCGCCTGCAGGTCGCGCGTGGCCTGCTGAGTGTTGAGGGCTTCGGCCTTCTCATAGCGCGAGCGGCGCACCCGGCCGACCATGGCCACCTCGTGCAGCGCGGTGATCTGCCGCTCGGTGACCCCGAAGGCGTCGGCGGCTTCCGTGAGCTGCAGCCAGCACTCGTTGGAGCGGTCGACGCGGCGCTGCACCCGCTGGGTCTGCTGGTGGTAGGCGAGCAGGTTGAACCGGATCCACGGACCGGTGTCGCGCTCCGGTGAGTAGACGGGGCCGCCGACCTCGCGCAGCACCTTGTAGTACTCCCAGGTGTTGCCCGGCATGCCCAGCCACTCCTCGATGGAGGAGAACTCCGGCGCCAGCACTCCGCCACGGGCGATCACCAGCGTCTGCAAGGAGCGGGACATCCGCCCGTTCCCGTCCGACCAGGGATGGATCTTCACCAGGTTCAGGTGCGCCATCGCCGCCCGCACCAGGACGTGGGAGTCCAGGTCGCCGTCGTTGAGCCAGTCCACGAGCTCGCCCATCAGGTCGGGCAGCAGGTCGACGTCGGGGCCTTCGTAATCGGTGGCCAGCTCATCGCCGGGGGCGGTGATGCGGATAGCGTTGCGCCGCCACTGGCCGGCCAGTCGCAGGGGGTGGTGGTGGCCCTGCAGCATCCAGTGCAGCGAGTTGAGCAGTTCCTTGCTGTAGCTGAAGTCTGCTGCGTCGTGCAGGGACTGGATGTAGGTCATCGCCTGCTGGTAGGCCAGCGTCTCGGCCTTGTTCTCCTCGCTGGCGTCCACCGCGTCGCGCTCGCCGTCCATCAGGTCCGCGACATCCTTGGCATCGACTTGGTAGCCCTCGATGGTGTTGGACGCGGCGATCGCGCTGGCCGTCAGCGCCTTGCGCAGATCCTGCGTCCACTTCGTCGGCACCTGCTGCACCGCGTGGTGTAGCTGGTCCCGCAGAGAGTCGATCTCATTGAGGACCCGGCGGTCGGCGGTGTCGAGGCGAGGCGTCTGATACAGCATGACTAAATGATACCTGACTCCTATCATTCCTTGCGCCTCGCGAGCGTACGACGCCGGATTCCGGGCGCCAGCTTTCTGCGAACGGTCGACGCCGCTGTGCTCACGGACAGCGGCGCTCATGCGGGTAATCAGAAGGAGATCGCGTAACGCGCCGCCCGTTTTACGCCGAGGAAGCCTTGCTTTCCGCGTCAGTTGGCGTGATAGCGGCAGTACTCGTCGTCGCAGCCGCCGGGCTCCCACTGCTCATCGATCTGCCACAGCAGCCCGTTCTCCTGGGGGGTGTTGGGCAGGCGGCACAGGACGTCGGTGGGAGAGTAGATCGGGCGGGCGTCGTCTTCGATGTGCTCGGGGTCGGTGCGGTAGAAGTCGTCGCGGCGGTCCCAGGGGAGGGTGACGTGGGGGCGGAGGTTGTGGGGGTTGCTCTCCGCGAAGGACGGGTGGAACTGCCACTGGGCGTGGAAGGTGCGGTTGTGGACCTCGCCGAGGTACCAGGCCGCCACCGCCAGGCGGGGCTCGTCCATGTTCGCGCGGGCATCCTCGGAGCTGGGGAAGGTGTCCCGGATGAGGGCTTCGAGGCGCGGCAGGGAGTCGACGGTGAAGTCCCACGGGCCGCGGGCCTTGTGCTGGCCGGCCCAGGCCGGGAACGCATCCTTCTGCCGGGCTAGCCAGTCCTCGAGGAGCGGGTTGTGGGCGGAGAGGTGATCCTGCGTCTTCTCCTCGCGCAGGTACTCCTGGTATTCCTCGTCGTCCATGTCGCTGGGGTCCTGGTACGTCATGCCCCGAGGATAGGCCGTGGCCGGTAACCATCCCGTGCGGAAGGTGAGTTGCAGGGGTGTCGTGGCCAATTCCTGTGCTTGTGCGGAGAGTTGAGCTCTAGGGTGGACTGGATGCCCGAGCGCGCCGAACGACCACGGGGGCCCATGGCGCCGCGACGGGCAACTTGACTGACCTGGGGCCTCCAGGGGGTTTCGTGACCCAGCACATACGATCCGGCCGGCGCCGCTGGTGGGCAACCGCCGCACTCACGCTGGCCTGCGCTGTGTCCCTGACCGGGCTTCCCGGCGCGGAGAAGGCCGAGGCGAAGCCGAAGCCGCCGCTCAAGCAGGGCAAGCGCTGCGACGAGGAGTACAAGGACTTCTACGACTTCTCCAACGTACCGGTGGGCGGTACGCCCGCTGACGGGTTCGTGCGGCCGGACGCGGACCGGGACGAGTACGAGTACGTCAACGGGCAGAAGCAGTGGGACGGCCTGCGTGCGCCGACCGATCAGGAGCTGGCGGGCATCTCTGACAAGCCGGAAACCTACAAGAAGGGTGACCACCGGCGGGTCTGGTCCTACTACAAGAAGTCGCAGAACACCAAGCGCTGGAAGGGGGTGCCGTTCGAGACCTACCGGGACGACTTCTACATCCCCAAGGGCGGCAACGACCCCCGCGGCAAGGCATACATGGCCAAGCTCGTCTACGACTACGGCCTGGTGGGCCCGGAATGGATCTGCGAGAAGGAGTTCGCGATCATCGACCCGGACACCAAGGAACCCTACGTGCGCCGCGCGGACGCCTACAACACGAGAACCGGGGAAATCGTCGAAGGCAAGGCCGGCGACACGCCCGACGGAAAACAGCGCCCCAAGGACAAGGCGCTGATGAAGGACCCCAATCACGCGGACAAGAAGATCACCTACGCGTACGGTCGGGAGCCGAAGGGCTCGGCCACCAAGCACACCGACGAGCTCAAAGAGCTCGGCCCCGGGCGGGTCAAGCAGATCACCTACCGGGCCGATGCCGTTGAGAAGGCGCCCAGGCAGGCCGCGAACGGCCCCGACCGCCGGGTCGACCCGTACATGAACGCCAAGCCGGGCGCCAAGACCGGATCCCGTGGCGGCGGCAACGACATGATCCAGAAGTCGCCGGAGACCCCCAAGGAACTCGCGGACCGTCTGGGCCGCATGAAGAAGGTCCCCGGGGCCTCGCAGATGCCCAAGGGGCCGGGCGGCATCGATTTCTCCACCCTTCAGCTCCAGTACATCGGTAAGCCGGTCAAGGGCAAGGGCCTGAACTACTCCTTCACCGCGAAGGACCGCGGCGACGACGAGACGTTCGGCTGGGGCGGCAAGGCGAAGGCCCAGATGGCGTCGGACGCGTTCTTCACCTGGCTCGCGCTCACCCCTGACAAGTTCTGGGTGAACCTCAATCCGGACCAGCCCGACCGCGTCATGGACTCCAAGTTCGCCTCCACCGATGCCGGGCGGGTGTTGCTGGAGGCCGACCTCCAGATGAAGCACGACTTCTTCAAGACGATGGACCCCAAGACCGACCTCGGACGCCGCTTCTGGGCCGCTCTCCCTCAGGTCGACGGGCGTCCGTGCTTCACCGGCATCCGCAACTGGATCGAGCCCAAGCCCGCCAAGGTGCGTGAGCAGGACGGCGGCATCTACATCCTCGATGCCCCCCTCGGCCTGAAGTCCGTCGAGCAGGACACCACCACCCAGCCCGGCGGCGGCGAAGGCGTCTGCCACCCCACCAAGGCGCAGCGCGACCAGGCCCAGCGGGTCATCAACCGGATGATCGTCCCCGCGGTGGAGAAGACCATCAACACCGCCGGCCAGTACGCCGACCTGCGTCGCGTCTATGCCTCCCGCGTCGCAGCCGAGTACATCCGCCGCCAGGACACCAGCAGGCCCACCGACTACCACCGCATCATCAACAGCAACGACGTGAAGCGGTGGCCGCTGCGCGCTCCCCACCAGAACTGGGACAAGGACAAGCTGTTCCAGAAGTACCGGAACATCTTCATCAACGGCGAGTTCAAGTACAACGTGGACACCGCCCAGGGCGTCCAGGTGATGATCGTTGGCGGCGTCGACTTCTCCAAGGCCCCCAAGCGCAACATCACCCGCCTCCGCTTCCGCGCCCAGAACCACTATCTGCCGCGCCAGACCAGCACCTCGGTCAGGACGGTCACCGATGACATCGAGCGCAAGGGGACGCTGCTGCTCGGCGGCAACTCCAACGGCCACAACGACGGCGGCACCGACACCCCCAACCCGCGGCCGACACCGAGCCACACCGGCAGGCCCGACCCGACCGGCAAGCCGTCGACCCCGGCCCCCGAGCCGTCTGCCAGCCACTCCGCCGGCTCCACCCCCGCCCCCACCCACGACCCGAAGGGCCCCGGCGGCGACCTCGCCCACACCGGCTCCGACACCCCCATCGGCCTGATCTCCGGAATCGCCGCCACCCTCGCGGCAGCCGGCGGCGCCCTGGTCTGGTGGATGCGACGCCGCCGCACCGCCCAGGAGTAGCCAGGCCCGTGTCCCGCGTACGCGGGGATGACCCGTAACCTCACCGGGCAACACCACCTCATACCGAAGGGCTCCACCCAGCGCGGGTGGAGCCCTTCACCATGTTTCAGCAGAGCACCGTCAGGAGGCGTTCCACACGGCACTGCCGCGCTTGCGGTACGGGGCAACGTTGACGTCGCCGAGCTCGTCGAGGTCCGCCCCAGCGCGGGCCATCTTGCGCGAGAGCCAGGGAACGGCGGGTGAGCCGGAACCGCACCCAGCCAACGGCGCCGGAACCCGCACGGCCACCCGGCAGCTCCCGGTCCATGACCGGCCCGAAGGGCGGCCCATGCTGGAGCGGGCGGACTTCCACGCGACCCGGGCCAGCACACCGGCGCACCTGGTGAAGCTCAGAACACCCCCCGCCGGCTGCTGCTGTCCCGCACTCGCGCGCACGGCATCAGCCTTGGCCCACTCGGCCTGGACAGCATGGTGCTCGACCAGCGACTGGGGCTGCACCTGGCCGTGCTGGCCGCCGCTGCGCAGCGCGGCGGCCAGCACGTCATGACCATCACCCAGAACGCCGCCGCACACGTTGCCGCCTACGGCGCCCCGGTGCGCCGGTGGGGCGGGATCCCCTACGACGCGGCCGCGCTGCGACGGCTGTACGAGGCGCATCGCGTCACTCCGCAGCAGCAGCGGCTGTTCACCGATTGGTACCTGCCGCTGTGCGCATGGCGCGAGCGCGCCGGCATCACCCCGGCCCGGCTCCCCGCACTGCTGAAGTTCTTTCGCCGAGTTGACCTCGCCCGGCCCGCGCTACCCGCGGACGATGCGCTCGCCGAGCTGCAGCACAGTGCCGAGGCCGGCGACCGGCGATGGGTCATGGACGCCCGCGCGCTGGCCCACGCCCTCGCTCACCGCACGGAAGGCGGTTCCGCCACGGAACCCCCGGAAGGAGAAACCGGATGAACACCCCTCATTGGCATTTCGTGAAGAAGCGCACCGCCGACCCGGCCGGCGGCGCGGTGTACGTCAACGACGACGGCACCTGCTACCGGCGTACCGGCGGGGAGGCTCTCGCCGCGGAGGCCGCCTATCAGCGGCAGCTCACCGGGCTCGGATACCCGGTCCCGCGCGTCCTGGACGACGGCGCCACCGACGATGGCCAGGTCTTCGTCGTGGAGGAGTCCCTGGGGGAGCGGTCGCTGCACGACATGGCTCTGGAGAGCCTGGACGGCACCCACGCGCTGTCCGACACGGTGGTCGACCTGGCCGCCGAGGTCGGCGGCCGGCTGCTGCGCGCTCAGGCCGCACACGCGGTTCCTGCCGATCTGCAGGCGCTGCGCGCGTGGGTGCACACCGCGGGGTGGACAGACAACGTGTTTGCCGAGAACCCCGATCTCGACAACCCCCGGGTGCGGGCGGCTCTGGAGCGGGCGGTGGCCCAGCTCGCCGGCGTACCGCTGGTGCCTGGACACCTCGACTACGGCCTGCCCAACGTGCTGCCGGTCGGCGTCATCGACTGGCAGCACCACGGCCTGGTGCCGCTCGGCTACGACACCGCCCTGGCCCTGGAGATCGTCCCGTTCAAGGGCGGCACCAAGGGCTACCTGGCCAGCACTGAGCAGCGGCGCCGGTACCTGGAGACGCTGAACGTGGTGGCGCGCGCCACCACCGGCCAGCCCATCAGCCAGCACCTCGCGCCATTCCTCCTGGTCAAGGCGCTGTTCTTCCTCGCGCTGATGAAGCCCACCGACCCGACGCGCACCGACAAGCACCTCAAGTGGCACTACCGCCGGCACCTATTCATGGAGGTCCTGGAGCAGTATGAGCGCACCCGAGCAGTCGACACCGCCCGCTTCCTTACCCTCGATGACTACGCCGCTCGGCACGGCGCTCCCGGCCATCCGTGACCGCGACTACCTCCTCGACCGCTCCGGCGTCATCTTCAAGGTGATCGGCGATGTCCACCCCGGCACACACTGGCTCGGGTACGTGAAGTACTACCCCGACTCGCGCGGCGACCGGAGCCTGTTCGGCCGGACGTACCGGCAGAACACGGTCGTGTCCAAGGCGTTCGGCATCCTGGCCGACCGGCCCGAGTGCTACGTCTACTCGCCCGCCGTCGGCTGCGTCATCACCGGCGTGCCCCGCGAGGACGTCGTCACCCACTACTCCTGCCGCCGCGCCCTGGCCGCATTGCACCAGTGCCCACAGCTGCTGGACGGCTCACCGGTCAGCCAGGACCTGCTGGCCATCATCGAATGGGTCGTGGACGCCGGCGCCGCGGAGGTCATCGGCGTCACCGGCTCGTTCCTGGTCGGGGTGTGCAACGCGCGCAGCGATATCGACCTGGTCTGCTACGGCCCCCGCGGGTACGAGACCGCCCAGGCGCTGTTCGCCGAGCGGTCGCTGATCCAGCCCTACGAGGGCGATGCCCAGACGCGGCTGTACATCCGGCGAGCGAAGTACATGACCGGCAGCTCTTTCGACGCGCTGATGCGGCAGGAAGCGCGCAAGCTGCAGGGGCTGACCACCGGGGCCGGCGCCCACATCAACTGCGAGCCCCTGCGTGCCGACGGTGACCGGACCCTGGCCGGGGTGGTCGCCCAGGAGGTCGGCGCGATCAGCGTGCTGGCCCACGTGACCGACCACACCGAGGGCCTCGCAACGCCCGCCGTGTACGGCATCGCGGTGGACACCGTCATCGGCTCCACGCTCGACGAGGCGGACGTCTTCGCCCGGCGGATCACGCAGCTGCGCTCGTACCTGGGCGCGTACACCGGAGCCTTCCGCGAAGGCGACGTCGTCTACCTCTCCGGCCGCCTGGTCCACGTCCGCGGCCCGGACCAGGACAGCACCTTCGGCATCGAGCTCACGCCCTGGTCCGCCGCCGAGTCCTTCCTCGCCAACCTCGCCCACTGACCGGCGATCGATTGCGCTCGTAGGTGGAGGCCGTCACCTGAGGGTGACGGCCTCCACCGTTCATCTGCGTGGCAAGGCCGGCCCGCGTAGCGCGCTTCCGCCCCTGTCCGGCCCGACGATCCGGAGCACCATGGAGACATGGGCGCGCACGACCAGCACCAGGCCGACCCCGCCGAACCGGCCCGGCCGCCGCTGACCGCCGCGCAGGCCCGCGCGATGACCGCCGCGCTGCGTGAGGCGATGGACGACGTCCGCCGCTCGGTCACGGTGCTCGCCGCCCGGGTCCGCGACGCACACGCCGCCCGTGTCTGTCTGCCCCTGGGCATGAGCTCGTGGCAGACATACTGCGCTGCGGAATTCGGCATCAGCCGCGCCCAGGCATACCGGCTGCTCGACGTCGCCCGCGCCCTGGGCGCCATCCACTCCGCCTTCGCCGCCGGCACGGAGACGTCTCGCACGCTTTTCCAGCCTGTGCTGTAGCTGTTCGGGATGTCCGTGGTGTCTGTGACCACGGACATCCCGTGCTCGTTTGCCGACCGGCGTCGTGGTGTTCGCCATGTCCAGGCAGGTCGGCACGGAGGCAACGTGGCACGCAGGCTGTCTATCGGTCAGCTCAGGGTGCAGGAGATCATCCATCGGGACGGACGGCGGTCGTACACGATCGTCCAGTCGGCCGGTGGGGTACATGCGGGGGCCGAGCGGTTTCTGTCGCAGTACGCGGGCACCGGGTCGGCCCCGGCCTCCTATCTCTGACCCACGGTGCAAAGTAGCGGGACGCTCATGCGCTGGTCGGTCTGTTGGGAGCAGTAGGTCAGGTCAGGCAGGTCCTGCCGTCTGGCGCTGCCTACTGCTCGCAGGCCCTGTCGATGCAGTCCCACGGCCCGACCGGCAGCTCGATGATCACTAGATGATCAATTCCAAGGGGTGCCTGCGGAGGGTGTGGGGGTGGGCGGTCAGGCGTCGCGGTCGACTTCGGGGTGTGTGAACCGCACGGGCTTGCCCAGCGACCGGGCGTAGGCGATTTCGGCTCGGGTGCTGTCTCCGATGTAGTCGCCGACTACGAGCACCTCATCAGCGAGCCGGATCTTCGCTCGGTGGAGATCGCCGAGTCGAACCTTCAGTGCCTCGGCCTCGACAGGATCGGACCAAAGTTCGTGCGGCGCCTTCATGTCGAAACCCGGCTTGACGACAATCTTTCCGGCTTTGGTCTCCCGCAGATCGGCCTCGGCCATCTCGGTCATGAAACGGGTGGAGCCGCAGATCACGACGATACGCGGGAGGCTCAGCTGCTTCTTCGCGTCAGCGAGTTTCTCCTCGGGGTTCTCGGTCACTTGCTGGTCTCCAGTTGGCGGGGTACGGCTCCGGAGCGCAGTTCCCGGAGGTCGGGGATGTGGTTGTAGAGGGTGCCCGGGGAAACGCCGAGGAGCTTGGCGATCGAGGTGATGGAGCGGCCGGGGTCGGGCAGCAGGTCGCGGGCGGCCTTGATGACTTCCTCGGTGGCGACGGTGGGGCGTCCGCCGACCCTGCCGCGGGCGCGGGCAGCGGCCAGGCCCTCGCGGGTGCCTTGGACGATGAGTTCGCGGATGAACTCCGCCAGGGCGGCGGAGACGTGGAAGACGAGCCGGCCGCCGGGGGTGGTGGTGTCGAGGTTCTCGTGCAGCGAGGTGAAGCCGATCTCTCGCGTGAGGTGCACTCTACGAACGGAGCGGAGCCCTCTGGGGCGGTGCGGAATTCCTAGCTGGTGGACTCCTGGGCGAGGACGTCGATCAGCTTGATGGCTATGGGCGCGAACGTGCGCGCCCGGCCGTCGGTCATAGCCGATATCCGCGTGAGTTCACCCCGCAGGTCTGCCTGACGGCCGCGCTCAAGAAGCGTCTTATCGAGCAGCCGGGCTTGTATTAGCGCATCAACGAGGACGATGAGAGCATGGCGCGGTTGTTCCTGGTTCAGAGCCTCTTGGGCGCGCGACAGTGCCATGAAGTGCTGCTGGGCAGCGTGCACGTAGTTGAGGGCTTCCGTGAACGCGGGGAGGGGCCGACGAGCCTCTTGTTCTGCGGCAGAGGCAGGACTGACAGCGGAGGTGAGTGCTTGGAAAGCGCCTCGAAGACCTCGACCGTGATCCAGGATTTCCCAGAGCCCCATGTCTCGTTCGAAGACCGTGTCTTGGGAGCGGCCACGCCCCGGGAGTGTGTCCAGGGCGCTGGTGCCGTCGGGTCGCAGATGCAGCATCTGGCTGTGCCCCTTGTAGTCCAAGGACATCGCGTTCTCTCCGAAGTTGACGGCCCCGGCTTCCTGAAGGCGACGCCGAACGTGTACTGGTTGAAACTCCTTCTTGAGCGTTTTCTCGTCGGCGGTTAGCCAGGTCTCGATCCGCTGAGGGGCGATGGCGAAGTCTCGAAGTTGGTAGTCGATCTCCAGAACGTCGCGCATGGCGTCGAAGGCGACCGCGGCGTACCCGGACAGCGTGGCCTCCAGCGCGGTCTCAACGTCGCTGGTTGCTCGGGTTCCCAAGAACGCCAGCCGTTCCAGTTGATTGTCGGAACGCAGTGCTGCCGTCAGTGTGTCGAGCCACGTTAGAAGTTCGTCGATGCCACGGAAGCGCTCTGTTCCTGCGAGGCGCACCAAGGCATGGGTGCGGCGGTCGTGCCCTTCGGCCAAAACGGCCGCCAGCCGCGGATGCTGCGATGTGAGGGCAGCCGTTGCTACCTCGGAAGAGGCCAAGTTGGAGGGAGACTCAGACATGTGTGTATCTTGCCGGTCCGCTTGGCTGTGGGTCAGGAGTTTCGCGGTGCGGCGGCGAGCTCACGTCTGAGGGCTTGCCGACATCTGTAGCGGCGGCTTTGGGATCACTTGGCGCCTGTTCCAATGTTCGCCGAGGCCGTACTTCAAGACGCACAGCCGTCTCCCAGGGAGACCTGATCGAGTGAGCCTCAGCGAGTCCGCAACCACGTCCCGGACATGTTCGCTATGTTCCTGCCCAGGTCACGGTCCCTCCAGGGACGCTCCCGGCCAGAAAAGCGTCGAGACACCGACCCGGCCGCCGCGGCCGCGCTCGACTACGGCCTTTCCCAGCGCGCCCTGATCGACGTCTCCGCCCGTTCCGGCGACGTCGCGGAGCTCTGATCACCCGCCGCCTCGCCGCACTCGCCCGCAGCAGCCTCCAGCCCCTGGACCCGGTCGCCGTGCGCGCGGTGGTCCGCCAAGCCGTCCGCGACATCCGCACCGCCCCGCCCCCGCCTCCGGACGGTCCGCCGGCCGATCCCACGCTCGCCGCGCTGCGCCGAACCGTCGACGACCTCGCCGCCAGCACCCACGCGATCGGCGAGCTGATGCCCGAAGTCGCCCCGGCCTACCTCTCCGACGGGCAGGCCGCCACCGCCCTCGGACCGCTGTGCGACGAGATCGGCGAGGACCTGCAGCACGGCCTGGCGGCTCGCCGCTACGCCCTCACCGGTGACCGTCGCGCGCTGCACGGCACCGTCCTCTGACCCGCAGCCTGCCGCCCCAGGGCTCGGGGCCACCACTGCGGGCCTCTCAGCACCGCCACCCGGTGGCCGAACGCAAAATCCATGCCCACTGGATGCCAAATTGGCTTCCATGTTTCGCCTAGCATCTGGTACGTTGGGTGTATGAGAGATGACCAATTCGACAGTGTGGAAGCCCTGCTGGAGGAAGCGCGGCTGACAGCGGCTATGCCCGAGCCGGCCGAGCGCCGCCGCCTGCGCGAGGCCGCCGACCTCTCCCGCGCCCAGGTCGCCGCAGCGGTGGGCGTCGGCCGTCAGACAGTCGCCAACTGGGAGGACGGCTCCTCCACCCCGCAGCCGCCCGGACGGGCCAAGTACCTCCGCCTCCTGGAGGGCCTCGCCCGCCTGCACCCCGCCCCCGCGGCATCGGCCGTCCCGGAACCGGTCGCATCAGCGTTCACCGCGCCGCCGGAGGCCGCCCAGACCGCACGGGGCGCCAACGGCCTCGCCATCCAAGGGGAACCGGGCCCGTGTATCCGCTGCGGCGTTGTCACGCCCTACCAGTCCACCGACGGCCGTCCCCTGCACGCCGGCGCGATGTGCCAGCCCACCACACCGGCAGCCGCACCTCAGATCGCCAGCGCCCCCGCCACGGCCCCGGAGCGGGCCCCAGCGGCCCAGCCCTCGCCCGCCCCCGCACCAGTGCCGACGCGGCCGCAGCGCCGCGCGAAGTCCGCGGCGCGGGCCCAGGCCGAGACCAGCGCCCTGATCACCCGCGCCGTGCACGAGGAGCTGGAGCGCGCCGAAGGCGACACCGAGGCCGCACTCAAGGCACTGATCAATCGCGCCATCCCCGACGTCATGGCGCTGTTCGCCGAGACCCGGTCGACCGCTCGCTACCAGTTCACCGCCTACCCGGCACTGCCGGCGGACATCCTCAAGAAGCCGTCGAAGAAGGAGCCGGACATGATCTGGGAGGCGCGCCCGGCCTTCCACCACCCGGACTTCTCCCTCAAGATCCCCGGGAGCGTTCAGGTCACCGCGCTGGACGCCAACGCGGCCTACCTCTCTGCCCTCAAGTGCTGGCTGCCGATCGGCAAGTTGGAGCACACCACCGGCGCCGACGGTGTGGACTCCAAACGCTCCGGTGTCCACCTGATCACCCCCGACGAGTGGCGCCATCCGCACCTTCCCAATCCCCTCGGCGACCGCGACACCGACGGGGCACTGTGGGTCACTGACGCCACTCTCAGGCTGCTATTCCGCCTCTCCGGACCGAAATACAATCTTATCGGCGCGCCAGAAATTCACGAATCGTGGACGTCCGGCGCGACAGAGAATTTCCTCGACGCGCTTCGGAAGATTCTCACCGCTGCGCGGGAAAAGGCGATTGAGGAGGAGGACACGATCACCACCGAGTACGTCAAGGCGATGTATTCGAAGTTCGTTTCCACGATGGGCGAGTCGGTTTATAACCGCGAAATTGAACGTCCGGACTGGATGCACATCATCCACAGTCAGGCGTACGCCAACCTGTGGGGTAAGGCGTACAAGGCCCACCAGGCCGGCCTGGAGGTCATCGCCATGATGGGCACCGACGAGCTGCACGTCACCGGCGACTGGCGCCAGGTCTTCAGCGAGGGCCGCGGCGTCGCCCAGATGAAGATCAAGCGCAGTGACGCCAAGGCCTCCGGCGAGTACACCATCGGCAAGGTAACCCGCTGATGGCCGGCACCGAACAAGGCCGCTGGCGGGAGCTGGGCGCCCTCCGCGCCCGCGGAATCGCCGGATGGGTTGCCCTGGCCGAAGGCATCGACCGCATGGTCACCGGCATCGAATCACCCGTCGGCTCCGAACGCGGCCTGGCCGCCCGCCTGCGCTACCTCACCGCCTCAGACGCCGGATACGAAGCCATGGACCGCGCAGGCATCCACGTCCGACCCCGCACCCTGATCGCCTGGCTCGCCGAGGAGACGACTCCCAACAAGGCCAACCTCGCCCGCCTGGACGCCGCCTACTGGGAACTACGCCGCCGCAATGTCATCGCCGACCTCAAGCGCCGGCTGAACAACCGCGGCCGCGGAACCCGCATCGAGATCGACCCCGTCGACCAGTCCCAGGTCCACCACCGCCACCAACGCGACCTGGAAACGCGCAACATCAACGTCCGCGGCAACGTGTGGGACCGCGCCGTCGACGCCTGGAGCGCCGGCGACAGGCGAGAGCTCGACGCGATCTGGGACGAGATCATCAGCACCGGCCTCGGCACCGACTGGGACGCCTACACCTACGTCTCCTCCGTCGGCTGGGCAGCCTGACCGATCGCGCACGAAGGGCTCGGAGTCACTGCAATTGACTCCGAGCCCTTCGCTGTCACCGTAACCCCACACTGGGCTGCAACGGCCACGCTGCTGCCAGACCAGCCCCTAAACAGCGTTGTCCCGCGGCCTTCGGGGCGCTCCGCACGCAACGGGATTGCCCCATGTCTGCCTCCACGGCCCCGCATCGCGCGTACGGTGGCGATACCCCCGCCTGGAGGAGCCGATGAGCGCGCAGCCCGACCACGCCCCCCTCACCCCGTACGCCCCCGCACCGGGAGCTCCGGCCGAACTCCTCGCCCAGCTGCGCGCCGACCGGCGCGCCGACACCTGGGTGCCGGCCTTCGAACAGGAGTGGTCGGCCGCGCTGGAAGAGTCCCGCCGCACGTTCTCCCTCGCCGGGCTGTACGAGGTCGTCCAGGACTGGCAGGGCCGCCTCGCCCACGCCCCGGCGGTCGACGCGTTCGTCGCCTCCGGCTACGACGACAGCGCGTCCATCGACATGGCGGAGCTGCGGAGAAGGCGCCGGTGACCGGACAGCCATTCGCGGTCCGCTTCTCCGCGCCGGCCGCGAAGGTGCTCGACACCCTGCCCGAGCACGCCGAAGACACCGTGTGGGACATCCTGGACGCCGCCGCGGCCGACCCATGGGACTTTCGGCAGTGGAACGCCGACGACCCCGAGGGGGAGGACGTGCGCTACGCGTCCGTCGGTCAGCTGTCCCTCACCTACTGGGTGAACAGGCCCCTGCGCCGCCTGTCCGTCCTGAACATCGTCTGGCTCGGATAGCCCACCCGGCGGCTACCCGTATCCCTGGTCAGAGGCTCACCAGTTGCGACTTCTCCTCGTCCACGCGCCGGTGGGCTGAGCGTGCCGGGAACGAGAGCAGCCCCGCCCTTCCTGGGCGTCCCACCACAGCTGCTCCGCCACCCGCATGTCGCGGTTGATCCAAAGGCCGGCCTCGCCGTGCAGCGGACGGCCGCTGCACCCGGGGCGGCTACGCGCTCGCCGCCGCTGCCGCTGTTCTGTTGCCCAGCTGGCCGCTGCTGCGCCCGCAAGCACGCACGGCGCAGTCGAGGAGAGTGTCGAAGTCGGCATCGCGATCGACTCCGGCGCCGTGGTGTGCAACCTCGCGGGCTCCCTTCACGGCCTCCCACGCGACGGTCTCGGCAAGCCTCGGCTGCTGCCCGTAGAAGTCCAGCGCGTTTGCAAGGTAGGCGGCGAAGCCGAACTGGTAGGTCTGGGCCTGGGCCACCTCCTGCACGCGTCGTTCGGCGTGACGAGCCGCGTCGAACCAGGCCGCGGCACGCTCCAAGCCCACGGCGTTGACGACGATCGTGAAGAACGACGTGACCGGTGCCGTGCTCGCGGGCCAGGCGTCGGCAGGGAGGCCATAGCGGTTGGCCAACTCCTGGGTAAGGCGGAAGCCGAAGTTGTGCGTCACGGCCCACTCGTACCGCGTCGGCCGGCGCTCGGGCGGGCGGCGCGCGGCACCACCTCCCGGGAACGCTCGTGCGGGGCGCCTTGCCCACGGCGTTCCCCTTCAGGGGAACGATGTACGCGCTCGTCGCGGCCAGCAGCGCTCAGCACGGTTTGTTCTATCGCTCCAGAACGAACTGGTCTCACTGGTGCTACCGACCCCCGC